>JBOGLI010000783.1:0-8765 GCA_050746165.1 Terriglobales bacterium
GCGCGGTGACGTCCAGCACCGTGCCCTCGATGAAGGGAGGAGCCGGGCTTGAGGCTTGAGTCTTGAGGCTTGAGAGTTGAGGGGCAACCTCACGACTCACGCCTCCTGCCTCACGACCCACAGTGACCAGGTTCGCCAGCAAATACGCCGTGCCGCCGTCCTTGCGCAATATGCTGATTTCCAGGTTCACCAACTGCCCGGTGGCGATGAGCTTTTCGTGCCAGCGTTCCGCGCATCCGGCGGCGGCGCACATCTGCGGCAGCGTGAGCGCCGGAAAATCGTCGTTCGTATCGTAGCCGAGCATGCGCCGGAAGGCGTCGTTGGCCTCCAGCAGCGTGCCGTTCGCGGTGGCGCGGAAAACACCGGCGAGATTGCGCTCGAAGAGCGTGCGATACCGCTGCTCTGACTCGCGCAGCTTTTTCTCCGCCTGCTTCTGCTCGGTAATATCGGTCAGCATCCCCAGCGCCCCGGCGTAATGGCCGTTGCCATCGAGGATGGGCGAAGAGTTCAGGCTGGTAATGATGTGGCCGCCGTCTTTATTTACCAGCATGACCTCGTAATGCCCGCGCGCCATCGCCCTCCGTTCCATCATCGAAACGTCGATCAGCTCGTGCTGGCCCGCGTAAATGAATTCCTTGATGTGCGTCCCCAACATCTCCTCTGGGATTCGCCCCAGCATCGCTGCCATCTTTGCGTTGACAAACGTCGTGCGCTCCTCCGCGTCGATCGTCCAGATGCCTTCGTTCGCGGTTTCGATCAGGTTACGCAAGCGCGTCTCGCTCGATTTCAGTTCCACTTCCGCCCTCTCCCGCTGCTCGCGCGCCTCGATCGAATCCAGGCCGTAACTGACATCGCCCGCGAGTTCCCGCAGCAAGTCCACTTCCGCATTGTCGAAGGCGTCGCGCTCGCCGGCATAGATCGCCAGGGCGCCAAGGACGCGTCCTTCGCGCGTGAGCGGAAGGGCGATGATGGAGGCGAAGCCGTGTTCGAGGCAATCGTTGCGCGCTTCCAGGGGGCTGGTGGAAGTATCGCGGCACACCGCGGGAGCGCCGGTACGCAGCGCGGTGGGAACCAGGAGAGGTGAAGTCTCGAGGTTCCCGTAGCGGTTGCAGACTGCCTCGACGTAATCGCGGTCGGTGCCGGAAATGGCGAGGGGTTCGACGCGGTCTTCGCGCCCGGCGGGCCGCGCGGCCACCCAGGCCATGCGGTACCCGCCCACTTGCACCATGATGTCGCAAATCTCCTCCAGGAACTGTTGCGGCTGGCGCGCCCGCAACAGCGCCTCGTTGCACTTGCTCAGCGCCTTGAGCGCGCGGTTGAGGCGGAAGATCTCCTGCTCGGCCGCCTTCCGCTCACTGATATCGCGGCACAGATTCAGGAGCGCGGAGCGTCCGCGATACTCGATGAGCGACGAGTTCAGCAGCAGGTGCAGCCGCCGGCCATCGCGAGAGATGTGAATCGTTTCAAAATTTGCCAGCTCACCTGCAGCGACGCACTCGTCGATGGCATGGCGGCCGCGGACGATGTCGGTGGAGAAATCGATCAGCGACCGTCCGATGAGCTGGTCATGCTCGACGCCATAGAGACGGGCGGCCGCCGGGTTGGCCTCGAGCACGATTTCGGTTTCCGGGTCGATGATAAAGATGGCGTCATTCGCTTTTTCAAAGAGCGTACGATACTCGCGCTCCCTCGCCGAAAGCGCCTCTCGCGCTTCCCGCACGGCGGCATCGCGGTCGCGCAGGGCCAGCGCGTGGCGCACCGCCGCGGCTAGCGATTCGCGGGTCATATTCGACTTCGCCAGGTAATCAACGGCGCCACCCTTGAGCGCGCGCACAGCCACCTGCTCGTCGCCGTGTCCGGTAAGAAAAATGACGGGTGTGATGTTGTCGCGCGCGCGCAGCTCGGCGAGCAGGTCGAGGCCGTTTCTCGCGCCCAGGGAGTAGTCAAGGAGGATCAGCGCGAATTCACGCGCGGCGATGCGCTCTAACGCCTCGTCGACGGAGCGCACCTGTTCCGCAGCATACGCAAGCTCAGTGCGCAGCAGGTCCGACACGAGAAAGAAGTCGTCGTCATCGTCTTCGACGACCAGAAAATCAGGCCGTTCGTCGGATTCCATTCCGTTCCTCCTCCGCTCCATCACGCGTAGCGCCGGCGCGCAATGGGGAGCCCGGTTCCGGCAGGTCCACTACCTCGAACCAGTAGCGGCCCAGCACCTTCACCGCATCGACGAGCCCATGAAAACTGACCGGCTTGGAAATGAAGGAATTCACGCCCAGGTCGTAGGCGCGAACGATGTCCTCCTGCGCGCGCGAGGTGGTAAGCACGACCACCGGAAGCCGCCTCAGACCGGCGTTCGACTTGATCTCGCGCAGGGCCTCGCGTCCGTCCATGCGCGGCATATTCAGGTCGAGCAGGATCAGCGACGGTGCAGGTGAGAGCTCGGGATTCTCGAATTCGCCTCGGCGGTTCAGGTACTCCAGCAATTCCACCCCGTCCTTGACGCGGTAGACGCGGTTCACCAGCCGGTTGTCCCTCAGGGCCTGCGTGGTCAGCATGAAATCGTCGTCGTCATCTTCGGCGAGGAGGATTCGTACTGGGTCTGACATGTGTCCATCCTTTCGCAATCGGGACTGGGGATTGTTTCGGAATTTGCGCGCTGGTCCCGAGTGGCGGATTCCGAATCTCGTTTCGGAAAAACGATCGTGAAGGTCGCGCCCTGTCCCGGCTGGGAGGCAACGTCGATCGTGGCGCCGTGACGCTGCGAGATCTTGCGGCAGATGGCCAGCCCCATGCCGCTGCCCTCGTATTCGTTGCGCCCGTGCAGCCGTTGGAACGGGCGGAAGATGCGATCGGCGTAAGCGGGATCGAGGCCGATGCCGTTGTCGCGGACCGATATTTCCCAATGCCCGTCGCGCTGCAGGGAATCGACGATGACCTGCGGCCGCGCTCCCGGAGCATGAAACTTGAGCGCGTTGGCGACCAGGTTCTGCAGCAGTTGGCGGAGTTGCACGGGATCGCCGTTGAGCCGCGGCAGCGGCCGCACGATGAGACGCGCTCCGCTTTCGCGAATGCGCTGTTCCAGGTCCGCGACGACGCCCGCGAAAGTGGTCGCCAGGTCCACGTCCTCGAACGGGAGAGCGCGGGTGCCGAGGCGCGAATACTCCAGCAGGGAATCGATCAGCCGCGCCATGCGGCCGGCCGCGTTGTGCATGCGGTGGAGGAAATCGAGCCCGGTTTCGTCGAGCTGTTCGGCGCAGCGGTCGCGCAGGCGCTCGGAGAAAGCCGTGATTTTGCGCAGCGGTTCCTGCAGGTCGTGGGAGGCAACGAAGGCGAAATCCTGCAGCTCGTTGTTGCTGCGTTCCAGCGCTTGCTGAGCAAGGCGCCGCTCGCTGATATCGAGGTTAATTTCCAGGAAGCCGGTGGGCTCGCCGCGATCGTTGCGTCGTAGCGCCCAGCGGCTGGCCACGTCGATGCGGCGCCCATCGCGGCAGGTGTGCCGCAATTCGCCCTGCCAGAAAGCGTCGCGAATCACCACTTCGGCGAGGGCGGCGGGGGTGAGAGGAAATTCCGTCCGCAAGAGTTCATGGCTTACCTGGCCGGCGGCTTCCTCTGCCGTCCAGCCGTAAAGCTCCTCGGCGCCGCGACTCCAGAATGCGACACGACTCTCCAGGTCGCGAACAAAAATGCCAGCCGGGGCAAGATCCAACAGCGCCGCCTGTTCGCGCAGACGCGCCTCGGTGAGTTTGCGTTCGGTAATGTCGGTGCAGGTCCCCACCCATTCCCGGACTTCGCCGCCGTCCTCCAGTACGGGGACGCCGCGTACCCAAACGTGACGGTACGCGCCATCGGCGCGGCGAATGCGGTATTCGGTTTCATAGAGAGAGCGTGCGGCGACCGCCTGTTCCCATACCTCGGCGGTACTGGCGCGGTCATCCGGATGGAGCGAATCGAGCCAGCCCCAGCCTTGGATTTGTTCGTACGTCATGCCCGTGAAGGCGCGCCAGCTCGGCATGTCGTCACGGACAAGGCCGTTCGGGTCGGTGATCCAGACGATCTGTGCGGTGGCGTCGGCGAGACAGCGGTAGCGCTCTTCGCTGGCTTGCAGGGCGGACTCCGCCTGGAGGCGCTCGGCGCGCGCGCGCAGTGCCTCGATGCCGAAGGCCAAGTCGTCCGCGAGTTGCGAAAACAGCGCTACCTCCTGCTCGCCGAACCCGTCGATCTCCGGCGAATAGATCGATACTGAGCCAAAAGCGCTGCCTTGCCGGAGCAACGGAACTACCAATGTGGACCTGAATCCAAACTGCAGCGCGCGGTCGCGCCAGGGGGAGAATGATTCTTCAGCGAGCGTGTCGCGGCACAATGCCGGACGTCCGGTACGAATCGCCGTCCCGGTCGGTCCGCGGCCACGCGCGTCGTCAGCCCAGGTGAAGAGGTTTTCCTGCAGGTAATCGGTGGCGATGCCGCGCTTCGCCCGCGCACGTACGGTCTTCCCCTCATCGCGGTCGGCGAACCCGATCCACACCAGACTGTATCCGCCGGATTCGACGCCGGCCTCGCAAATGCGTCCCAGGAGCTCGTCCTCGTTCTCGCTTTGGACGATGGCTTGCCGGCACGCCGAAACGATGCGCAGCGCCTTATTCAACTGCTCCGTGGTTCGTTGCGCCGCCCGCCGCTGGGCAATTTCAGAGCCCAGCGCCAAGTTCGTTGCCTGTAGCTGGCGCGATCGATCATTGTTCTTCCGCGACAACACCATGGCGACCGTCAGGGCAATCGATGTCGCGAAACCAAGTACCAGCGTTGCCACCGTGTTGATGTCCAGCGAGCGTCTCTCCCCGGGCGACCAGGATTGCGTGAGCGACGCATCTAACTGCAGTGAACTGAACAGGAGTATGGAGGCGGTGGCGAGCATCGACAGGATGGCGAGGGGGGCCCAACTTGGCGACCCCGTGTGACGGTCGGGATCTAAGTTCCAGTCGGCGGCCAGGATTGCCAATCCGCAAGCCAGCAGGCCGATGCCGGCGGGAACCGACATCGGGGTGTTCTCTCCCCAGCGGTAGGCGGAACTCAACTGCAACGCGTATCCGACGAGCGAGATCGCTGCGAATGCCGCGATGCCGGAGGCGAGTATGGCGGCCGCCGCGTCGAAAATCTTGCGCGCGCGCCCGCTGGCGAGCAACACCGTGCTTGCGCCCGCCAGCAGCAACGCAATCCCCGAGTTTGGGGCCAGGGGTGCTGTTTCTAACCCGCCGGGTGGGGCGTCATAGAACATCCGCACCACGCCAAGGCCGGGCGCAACAAAGATCTCTACCACACACAGCGCGGCAATCCCCGTATCGATCAGGGCCAGCCCAACCGCAAGCGTCCGCCGCTCCCGCAGCAGGGCTGCCGTCGACAACCCGGAGAACACCAGGCACACGGCGGTGTTGAATTGCAGCGGGAAAGAGCCGCCCACGTAGGAGACCAGCACCACACTGTCAAGAATCCAACCCAGGATGGCCGCTATCCCAACCGACGCGGTAATCGCCGACGCCATCCAGGCAAACCACACGGCCCATCGACCACATTTGTTTTCAACGCCGTTCACGGACCCGAAACTAGCACCGGTCGCGGGCACCGGCGAAGGGAAGGCGGAATTTGTCGGATCGGCGACTCCCGCTTGGGGAGCCGACCCATTTCGGGAACCGTGCTCTGCCCTCACGCCTCAAGCCTGAAACCTCACGCCTCACGCGTCACATCCACTTGTGATCCCGCTCACCGTTCGGAGAAGCGACTGCGCCCACACTGGCAACATGACAACGATCGGCGCCGTCGACGTTCTCTTCCAGCCCGCCGGTGGGACTTGTACTTCGCCGGAGACGGCGCTCCTAGAAATGGACGAGGCGGGAATCGCCGTCGCCTTCATCGCACCGTGCACGCAACTAACCTGCGAACGCCAGTGGGCCTGCGCCGACTCCCGTCTGGAGGACGTGGCCCGCTTCCTGAGCGCCTCCATCCGCTTTGCTGGGCTGTGTGGCTATAACCCGTTCGACGCGGCGGAAAGTTTTCGCGAGATGGAGAGTGCGCGCGCGCTGGGTTTCCGCGGCGTGTTCGTGCAGTTGAACAGCTTCGGTCTGCCGCTCAGTGATTCCCGTTATTACCCGCTATTCGCGAAAGCCTCGGAATTGCAGTTCCCGGCCATGGTGCAATGCTCGGCGTCGGAGCCGGCCGAGGCGCGTGCCCTCCGCCGTATCGGCCGCGATTTTCCCGAACTCTCCCTCGCCATTGTCCCGGAGGAACCGACGCGGGAGGTGCTGGAGGCCGTCGCCGATTTCGACCGGCTGAACTTTGTGCTGAATACATCGGCGCTGGTCTCGCTGTTGCACCATGGCGCAGACCTGTTCAACGACGGCGTTATGGCCGGCCGATGTATGTGGGGAAGCGACGGCGCACCGCTGCTCGCGACACTGCAGGATGCGCGCTCCGTGACCCTGCCCTCGTTCGCATTGAACGACATCCTTCGCGCCAACGCCCTTCGCTTCTTCGACACCCTGCCTCCCCACCGCTTGCCGCGTGCCCTCGACGGATCCGCCACGGTCGCCGAACGCTGAACGAGGCAGAGGCTTGAGTCGTGAGGCTTGAGGCTTGAGGCACCTGTTTTCCCTCCCGCCTCCCGCCTCACGCCTCACGCCTCATCCCTCACGCCTCATTCCTCGCATGCATCTAAGCACTGACCCGGCAGTGTTCCGGATAGCACGCTTAGAGATCAACTTCATGTCAGAGAAACATAGACAATCCGCGGCCGCGTCGGCCGGCTGGTTCACCCGTTTTGCCAACTGGTCGGCGTGGATCGTCGGCTCGCCCGCCATGTTCCTCTTCGCCATTGCCACCATCTTTGCCTGGCTGGCTCTGGGGCCGTGGCTGCACTGGTCGGACACGTGGCAACTGATCGCCAACTCATGGACGAACATCGCAACGTTTCTTGTAGTGTTTTTAATTCAGAATTCGCAAAACCGCGATTCGCGGGCGATCAACCTGAAACTGGACGAGATCATTCGCGCGCTCGAACCGGCCGACGAACAGCTCATCGATATCGAGCGCCTCTCCGACGAAGACATCGAGCGGATCGCCGACCGTTACCAGCGGATTCGAGATCGTTGGGAAGAGCGGCGCGGGGGCGGCGAAGACCGCAGGGCGGGTTAGGCGCCGCGGGCTTGTCGATAGGCGGGGAACTTCTGCGTCTTTGTCTGTTCCTTCCGCTCGTAGACCAGGACTGCCTTGCCGACGGTCAGAGTGACGCGATCGGAGATGGCGCGCTCCGCTTCCATGCAGCGCGTGCATAGGCAGGCAAATTCCGAAATCGATCCGTCGACGTGCTCGGCTTTCACGGGAATGACGTGGCGCACGCTCGCGCCACACACCTTGCACTTGCCACCACCGTCGAGGCGATAGCGAAGTTCGGCGTACGAGGTCAGCACCTTCCGCAGCCGCTTGCTGGGCTGGACGTTGGTGACAACCAGACTCTCCAGGTAATCCTGGACGACATTCTCCGGCACATTCCTGGCGGGCGCAGCCATGGCAGAGGCGAATATGTCACAAAAGTGGCAGCTAGGCAAGATTTCCTGAACTATAAACGGTGCGCATCAGCGTAACGAAAATTCTACGGGTAACGACTCCGCTGTTGCCGAGGGCCAATGCCAGCCCCTGACTTGCAATTGCAGTGAGGAGCGCAGCGGAGTCGGGGAGAGCGAAACCACGCGGCCGCTACGCGTGGCGCGAATCCTACCCGCAGGGGAACATTGCGGAAATTCGACCGCATCCGGCGCGCCGCAGCACAGGTACAACGACAGGAGGTCGCAAAACTGCAGCAGGAGCACGTAGCTCTCCCATTGCTTCACATCGCTGGCCAGTTTCCGCAAAGCGCCCTGCCGCGAGCGTTCGCCATCGACGAAGCCGCGCAGCTTTGCTTGCGTCTCCGGTGGATCCGGCGCGCGCTCGAGCCGCGATTCGCCCAGCGAAGAAAAATGTCTCGACACGATGTACCCGCCCACCGCGGAATTTTCCGCCGCCCTCTCGACCGACGCATCCCAGGCTTCGAGAAACTGCTCGGGCGCGATTTCAAAGAACGACACCGGCCGGCCATCCGGGTGCAACGCTGGCGGGAAATGTCCGGCGCCTTCGAGCGCGGACCACCCGCTGTCGTGATTGCGGATAGCGTTCACCACTTCCGCCGGCGGCGCGGGAAAGTCCCGAGCATCGATGGCCGCGGCGATCTGCCCGGAAAGATCGGCGTGATCGGGTTGCGTGATGAGAAGCCAGCGCGAGGCCGATTTCTTCTGCTGGCGTTCGACGGCCGCCCACGCGCCGACGAACCCTGTATCGGCGGCAGGTTCGGACACGAGGATGGGACGTAGAACCATCAGCGCATGGCGCGGCGCACGCGACCCGCCGCCGCCGGCATCGATCCGCTAGTATGCGGCGGCTTGCGCATGCCCTCGAGTAATTCCTTCAGGACCACGGCGTTATTGCGCTCTTCGTCCTTCGAGGAGTAGACGAGGGTCAGCTTCCGTTTTGACCGGGCGAGTTCGTAGAGCTTTTCCAACGCGGCGCTGGCCTGCTCGTCGCGCAATTCCTCGAGGTAGCGTTTGCGGAATTCGTTCCACATCGTGGGACGCGCATGGTACCAGCGGCGAAGTTCGGTCGAAGGCGCGAGGTCTTTCAGCCATTCATCGATGCGCGCCTTTTCCTTGGTGATGCCGCGCGGCCAAAGCCGGTCCACCAGCACGCGA
>JBOGLI010000784.1:0-9291 GCA_050746165.1 Terriglobales bacterium
TCCCCGTCCCCACCGAACAGGAAATCGACCAGCTCCTGAGTGAAGCGAAAATCGATCTGCCCACCGATCCCGCGGACCATCCACCCGCACTTTTCCCCGAGGCGCCCTCGGACTCTCCGCCTCCAGAGAACACGATGTGAAACGCCTATTCCGACGCCGCGCCGAGCTGTTTCAGCTTCTGCTCGCAACTGGCGCGGATGCCGTCGCGAACCGGTTGCGGCGTGGTGGTGTCGGTCTTCAACATCGTGAGCGCACGCCGAACGTTCGCCAGCGCCAGATCTTTCTGTCCGTCGGCGAGGTAGGCGTCGGAGAGGCTGTCGTACGCGTTGACGGAGTTCGGATACGCGTCGGCATTCAGCTTGAGGATATCGACGGCGCCGTGATTATCTCCCGCCGCCATGTGCTCGTATCCCATGATGTTGACCACGTCTTCCGGAAAGAGCTTCGCCTGCGCATCTTTCTTGCGCGCCTCGGCGAGCATGGCGGAAACCTTGGGCGCGCCGCCGGGATTGTCGATCATTTCGAGATAGCGAACGGAACTCGACAGGACCGGCTTTTGTTTCGGGACAGGCGCGCGGCCGGGCGTCTGGATCAGCGTGGTCACGAACCAGTCGCGGATGATGCCCTGGAATTCAGGATGCACGTCGAAGATTTCGGCGCCATGTTTGCCGGTCGGATAGCGCACGAGGCGCTTGCCGGGATTCGGCGTCATGGCGTAGAGCCACTCGGTCTGCAGCGGTGACGGCGGGAACTCGTCATCGTCGGCGAAACCGAAGAGCACGGGCAGGTTGGACTTGCGGAGGAAGTTGCGTCCGGCGAGGTTGGTGGGACCGGCGAGCAGGACCAGCGACTTCACCTCCGGATTGCGGCGCGCGGCGACCAGCGAATTGTTGACGCCGCAACTGGCGCCGCCCAGGCCGATGTCGTCGCGGCTCACGCCGGGCTGCGAAACCAGGTAAGTGAAGGCGGCTTCGACGTCGTCCGGCCACTTCTGCGCCGCAGCCTGAGCCTCCCGCGGGGTCAGGTTTGCGAATGGTTTGCCTCCACTGTCGCCAAAGCTGCGCAGTTCGAAAGTGAGCACGTTCATGCCCGACGCGGCGATCTGCCGGGCAAGCGAGTCCCAGATCTTGCGGTCCTTGTTGCACTGGTGCAGCAGCAGGACTCCCGGACCGGTTTTGCCGGCAGAGTAATAGGTGCCCTTCAGATGAGTGCCGTCGGACGAGGTGAGATCAATGACGCGCTCGGTCGGCCGCGATTGCGCCAGGCATGCGAGTGCGGCAATCAGGATGGAAAGAAGCGAGACAAGGCGACGGGTCATGGGATCACCTCCGCGGTCGGAAAATAATACGCCGGGCAGGTAGTGCTTTGACGTATGAAAGACGCGCACGTAACATTCGGCGCAGTTCACCAGTGAGGATGCATGCTTCGCAGAACAGTTCTGATGGCCGCGGTGTTGCTTGCGTCCCTGCCGTCGCTCGCCCAAACCACGCAGATGGACCGCGACCTGATGGAGGCCACGATCCCGCAACTGCAGCACTTCTACGCGTCCCACAAATACACCGTGACACAGGTGGTGCAGTGGTACGCGGCGCGGATCGAGCGTTACAACGGGATCTACCGGGCGATCGAGCACGTCGAACTCGACGACGCGCTGAAGACCGCGGCGCTCGAAGACGCCTTGTTGCCCAACCCGGATTTCCATCGCGGTGCACTGTTTGGAGTGCCGATCGTGATCAAGGCGAACACCAGCATCGCCGGACACGTCACTACCGACGGTTGGAAGGGCTACACCATTCCCGGCCACGAGCTGATCGCGCCGCGCGATGCGACTGTCGTTGCCCGCCTGAAGGCGGCGGGCGCGGTGATCCTCGGCCAGACGAACATGCCCGACTTCGCGGCCAGCGACACCAATCGCAGCTCGTCGTTCGGGCGCACCGGCAACGCCTACGACGTGCGCTTCAGTCCCGGCGGATCGTCGGGCGGAACCGTGACGGCGGTGACCTCGAACCTGGCAATGCTTGGCGACGGCACCGACACCGGGAATTCCATCCGCATGCCGGCGGCGACCAGCGCGGTGGTCGGAGTGTTTCCCACGCGCGGGCTCGTGAGCATCGCGGGAATTGCGCCGCTCGATTGGCTGCTTGACAATACCGGGCCAATCGCGCGCGATGTCACCGACGCTGCCATTGCGCTCGGCGTCATGGCGGGCGAGGACCCGCTTGACTGGCGCACCGCCGAAGCGCGCGGCAAAGCCGAACTCGGTCCCTACACGAGGTATCTGAAGAAGGACGCGCTCAAGGGCAAGCGCTTTGGCGTGCCGGCATTCGTGATGAACGGAGCGGGCGTGCCCTTCCAGGGCATCCCTGCCTCGACGAGCGCCGAAGAGGCCGCGCGCATGCGGCACGAGGAAGAAATCCTGTTGCGTCCGGAAACTCGCGCCGCGTTCATGAAAGCCGTCGAAGGACTGCGGGCGGCGGGCGCGGAAGTGATCTTCGACGATTCCATCCTCCCGACAGCTTCGCCGAGACGATCAGCCGCGTGTGTACCTATCCCTACGTGCGCGAGGGAACTGAAAACTTCCTGAAGAACTTCGGCCCAGCGCAATATCACTCGATCGAGGAGTATCAGCAGGTGGTCGGATCGCCGATTCCGCCGGTGGTGACCGGTCGCGCCGAGGTGCCGGGGCTGCAACACCAGACGTCCACCATTCCACAGCGCATGCTCGAATCCGATCCTGATGCGAAGGCGAATTACTTCGACCCGCGGGCGCGCGCGCTAGAAGCATACGCGGAAGTATTTCAGCGCCTGCATTTGGATGGACTCGTGTATCCGGCGATCCAGATGCCGCCGCCCGACGAGACCATGCCGCAGGATCATCGTCTGAGTAGCGGCCCGCACAGCGATACCAGTTGGGTGAACATGATCGGCGTACCGGCGATTGTGGTGCCGGGTGGTTTCTACGACGATGGTCTTCCCTTCGGTCTGGAAATTTCCGCGCTGCCCTGGCACGACGGCGACCTGATCGGCTATGCCTACGCGTACGAGCAGGCGACGAAACATCGCCATCCGCCAGTGCTGGTGGAGAAAGGGCTGCTGAAGAACACACCGGGATTCAACAACTAGGCTCATGGCGCATGGCGCATGGCTTAGGGCCTGAATATTCCTCCCGGAGCCATGAGCCATGAGCCATGCGCCATAGGCCCGAGTTCTGTATGATTTTCATTCCCCACTGGGATCAAGGACTCCCGCTTGTCTCATTCACCTGTGTTGCTGGTCCACGGCGGCGCGTGGGCGATTCCCGATGAACTGCTCCCCGCGCACCTTAACGGCGTGAAGAACGCGTCGGCCGCCGGATGGAAGGTGCTGGAGAAGGGCGGCTCGGCGCTGGACGCGATCGAGGAAGCCATCGTCGTGCTAGAAGACGACGACACCTTCGACGCGGGCCGTGGCTCCTTCCTCAACCGTGATGGCCGCGTGGAGCTCGATGCCCTCGTGATGGATGGTGCGACTCTGCGCGCGGGCGGCGTGGGATGCGTCGAGCACGTGCGGAACCCAGTGCGGTTGTGCCGCAAGATCCTCGACGAAAGCCCGCATGTTTACCTGGTCGCGCGCGGAGCGGAACAGTTTGCGCAGCAGCACGGCATCGAACTGATCCCGAACGAAGAGCTTGTCGTGCCGCGCGAGGTCGAGCACCTGAAGGTCTGTCAGCAGAAGGAAGCAGCGGGCGGAACGCACGATGTATTCGCGCCGACCACGTCGCACGATACGGTGGGTGCGGTGGCGCTCGATGCGAAAGGCAACATTGCTGCCGCGACATCCACCGGAGGAACGCTGAATAAGACGCCTGGACGCGTGGGCGATTCCTCGTTGATCGGCTGCGGATGTTATGCAGACAACTTGGGCGCGGCGTGTTCGACGACCGGTTGGGGCGAGCCGATGATGAAGCTGGTGCTGGCCAAGTGGGCGAACGATCGGGTGATGAATGGCGGCGAGCCGTCGCAGGTCGCACACGAGGCCATCGAGTACCTGCACCGGAGACTGCGCGGCCACGGCGGCATGATTCTGCTCGATGCACGCGGGCGATGGGGCATCGCGCATAACACGCCGCGGATGGCTTGGGCGCTGCGAACCGTGGAGCGGGAGATCGCGGGAACGGAAAAGCAGTAGGCAATCGTCAAGCGCCGGTCGCCAGTCGTTCCAACATGGGAATTGGCATCACCGATTTTCTTTCTGCAAACAGACTGTTCTGCTCCCCAAAGAAATACACTGCGCTCACATAGTGCGGGCGGTCGCACGAAAGGAGCGGATATGTCGAGCGCAACGGTCCAATCGCCAACAGCCCAGGACGTCGTAAGCATTTTCGCCAAGTGGAGCGACGCGGTCGATAAAGGTGACATGCAGGCGTTTCGCCGCTTGTACGCGCCGGACGCGGTGCTGTACGTGCCCTTGTCACCGGACCCGATCGGTGGGCGCGACGCCATCTGGCAATACGAAACGGCGATGCACGAGGCCTTTCCCGCGGCCACGCTGGAGACACACAAACCCGTCGTCGAGCATGACACGATCGCCGTGGAGTGGACCTACAGCGGCAGGAACACCGGCCCGATCGCCACGCCCATGCGGATCATCCCGGCGACGAACCAGTTGATGTCGATTCGCGGTGTCAGCTTCCTCCACTTCAAGGACGGGCTGATCACGCAGGAGCGCCGGTACTACGACGTCCGGTCGTTGTATCAGCAACTCGGACTGCAATAGAGCAGTCGTCGGTCGCGAGTAGCGACCCCACAGCGTCGGACACTGTTGCGAAATTCATCACCGGCGCATCGGGGCGGCAAATGAATCACACATTGCTGCATCCGATGCGGCGGCGGTAGCGTCCAACAGCGCACGAATTGCCGAAAGCTCGCTCGGGGCATGAACTTTCGGCCACTGTGGGGTGTGCGCATGAAATGTGCGCTTGTTCTGTGCCTGGCGATCTCCGCCATTTCCCTGCTCGCGTTTGCCGATGACCAGCATCATCACGACGCTTACGATCCCAGCCATCTCGGAAAAGTGAATTTTCCTGTTTCGTGCGAATCGCGCGTGCAGGGCGATTTCAATCAAGGAGTGGCCCTGCTGCACTCGTTCTGGTACGAGGAGGCGCGCAAGCAATTCGCGGCCGTGGCCAAAGAAGATCCGAAGTGCTCGATGGCGTACTGGGGAGTGGCGATGAGCTACTGGCACCAGCTTTGGGACACGCCGTCGGAGTTCGACATCGAAGAGGCGCAGCAAGCGCTCGACGAGGCGGTAGATCATCCAGCGAAGACGAAGCGAGAGCGGGCGCTGGTCGCGGCGGCGCGGTCGTACTTCTGGCGCCGCGCGGATGCAACGCCCGAAGAGCGCGCGCAGGCGTATTCGCAAGCCATGGCGAAGGCGCACCAGCAGTTCCCCAAGGATACGGAGATCACGGTGTTCTATGCGTTGTCGCTGCTGGCGGCCGCGCCTGCGGGAGAGACGAACCTCGCGTTACGCAAGCAGGCGGGAGCGCTGCTGGAGCCGATCTTCGAGGCGAATCCGCAACATCCGGGCGCGGCACACTACCTGATCCATGCCTATGACACGCCGGAGCTGGCGGAGTTGGGCTTGCCGGCGGCGCGGGCGTATGCGAAGGTCGCGCCCTCGGCGCCGCACGCGCTCCACATGCCGTCGCACATCTTCAGCCGGGTTGGGATGTGGAAAGAGTCGATCGCGTCGAACCTGGCGTCGATCGCGGCAACGCGGCGTTCGGCAGCGATGCACATGGGCGGCGCCGACCACCAGATGCACGCCATGGACTTTCTCCAGTATGCGTATTTGCAATCGGGCCAGGAGCAGAAGGCCGAGGAACTACGCCAGGACCTGAACGACGTGCACACCGGCGACGCGGAAGAGATGCAATACACAAAATCAACCATGGCAGCGCGGGATGCGCTGGAACTCCGGGAATGGGACGAGGCGGAGTCGGTACAGGTTCCAGCCGGCATGGCGCCGTGGCTGGAGGCGACGGTCCGAGAAGCGCGCGCGGAGGGAGCCGCGCGGGCCGGGCATCTGCAGGAGGCGCAGCGCGAGGTCGCGCGGCTGAAGCAGTTGGAAGCGCAACTGCGCTCCGAACATGGCGAACACAGCGCATTCGTGGTGGAAATCGTCGCCGTCGAGCGCGAGAAAGCGGAGGCATGGCTAAAACATGAGCACGGGGCGGATCGTGAAGCCATCGCCGAGATGACAGAGGCTGCGCTGACGGACGCGAAGACGGGTGGCGAGGGCGTGCGCATGCCCGCGTACGAAGAATTGGGCGATCTGCTGTTGGAAACTGGTGATGCGCCCGAGGCGCTGAAAGCTTACGAACACGATCTGCAGCTGGCGCCCAATCGCTTCGACGGATTGTACGGAGCGGCACGCGCAGCCAAAGCCGCGGGACAGGAGGACTTGGCGGAGAAGTATTTCTCCGAACTGCTGCAGGTTGCGGGCAGCTCACGAAGACCTGAGATCGCGGAAGCGAAAGAGGCGGTAGGAGCCATCCGGGCGGGGAAATAACTTCACCGCAAAGGACGCCAAGGCACGCAAAGGAAAACAAAAGGTCCCTCGACTCCGGCGGGCAAGCACCCCAGAACGCGCAAAAGCGGCGCGTTCCGGGGACCCCCGCCAAAATCGGGCCGCCTTCGCTCGGGATGACAAATCTGTAAGCCCGCCGTCGTTCGAGATATGAGATTTATCCGTGTGCTGTCAGGGCACAGGGCGGCGGTTGCGCGCTACTCAGGCCGGGAGTAAACTCTGCGGGCTGAATCATAGGGCGTCGCCGAGTGGGGTCGCGGCGCCGTCGGCATCATAGTTTTGCCAGTCACATTCCACATCCAGCCATTTCGCGAGAAGGAGAAGTTCCATGGCGACAGCAACAGGGATTCAGATGGACCAGCGCGTGGAGGCGTTCGTATCCACTCCGCGCAAAATGCTCATCAACGGCAAGTGGGTCGCCGCCAAGAGCGGTAAGACCTTCCCGACCTATGACCCATCCACCGGCGAAGTGCTCGCCAAGATCGCCGAGGGCGATAAGGCCGATATCGACGAAGCAGTGAAGGCGGCGCGCGCGGCCTTCGACAAAGGCCCGTGGCGCAAGATGACCGCCAGCGAGCGCGGCAAGCTCATGTGGAAGCTCGCCGACCTGCTGGAAAAGAACCTGGAAGAATTCGCGCAACTGGAGTCGCTCGATAACGGCAAGCCGGTTGGCGTGGCCCGCGCGGCCGACGTTCCGCTCGCCGTCGATAACCTGCGTTACTACGCGGGATGGTGCACGAAGATCGAGGGCAACACGATTCCGCTCTCGGTGCCCTACACTCCGGGCGCTCGCTACCTGGCGTATACGTTGCGGGAGCCGGTGGGTGTGGTCGGGCAGATTATTCCGTGGAATTTCCCGCTGCTGATGGCGGCGTGGAAGCTGGGTCCGGCGCTGGCCGCCGGCTGCACGGTCGTACTGAAACCCGCCGAGCAGACCCCGCTTAGCGCACTGCGCCTCGGCGAATTGATCTGCGAAGCGGGATTCCCGGATGGCGTGGTGAACGTGGTCCCCGGCTACGGCGAGACCGCGGGCGCGGCGCTGGCGCAGCACGACGACGTGGACAAGGTCGCGTTCACTGGATCGACCGAAGTCGGCAAGCTGATCGTGAAGGCTGCAGCCGGAAACCTGAAAAAAGTCACGCTCGAGTTGGGCGGAAAGTCGCCGAACATCGTCATGCAGGACGCCGATCTCGACACGGCGATTGCGGGCGCGGCGAGCGCGATCTTCTTCAACCACGGGCAGTGCTGCTGTGCCGGATCGCGCCTGTACGCGCACAAGTCGATCTTCGACAAAGTGGCCGAGGGCGTGGCCGAGCATGCGAAGAAGATCAAGGTCGGTCCGGGCATGCAGAGCGACACGCAGATGGGGCCGCTAGTCAGCGACGAGCAACTGGCGCGCGTGACCGGCTACCTGAACGCGGGCAAGCAGGAGGGCGCGAAGGCGATCTGCGGCGGCGCGCGTAAGGGCGACAAGGGCTACTTCGTCGAGCCGACGGTACTGGTCGATACGAACGAGAACATGAAGGTGGTGCGCGAGGAGATTTTCGGGCCGGTGGTAACGGCAATGCCGTACGACTCGCTCGACGAGATCGTTACGCGCGCCAACGACACCGCGTATGGCCTGGCCGCGGCGGTGTGGACGAAAGATGTCGGCAAGGCGCACACGCTGGCGGCGGAATTGCGGGCGGGCACGGTGTGGGTGAACTGCTACAACATCTTCGACGCGGCCATGCCCTTCGGCGGCTACAAGCAGTCGGGCTGGGGCCGCGAGATGGGCCACGCCGCGCTCGAGCTCTACACCGAAACCAAGTCGGTGTGCACGAGAATCGGGTAGTCCGAAACCTGAGGAGAGAAGGAAAGGGCGGGAGCGATCCCGCCCTTTTTTTGTGATCGGCGTCCTTGAAGCATTGGCGGGCCGAATGGTACCGTTTCGGCTTCAATTCACGCGTACGTTAAGGATGCTCTCCTATGCGCAGATTCTTGCTTGCAGTCGTCCTCATATGTCTTGCGGCGCCGTGCGTCGGCCAGGACAAACCCGCTGTTAACCTGGAACAAATCCTGAGCCAACACGTGGCTTCCATCGGAAAACCGGAAGCGCTCGCCGCCGTGGCGGGACGCGGCGTGGAAGCGGCGGCGCACTTCACGATCGTGCAGGGAGGTTCCGGCGAAGGCGAAGGCACAGTGAAATTCGGCAGCGCCGATACGAAGACCCGATTCAATCTGCGTGTCCATCTGTCCGGATACAACGGGGAAGACTTCACCTGCGACGGCAACAAAGTCCAGGTTTCGCGCCTGGTTTCGGGAAGCACCGCCCTGCTTGGCGTGTTTTTTTATGACAAACAGTTCCTGCTAAAGGAGGGTGTTTTCGGCGGAGTGCTCTCCACCGCATGGCCGATGCTGCACTCAAAGACGGCCAGCGCGAAGCTGAAATATTCGGGGATGAAGAAGATCGACGGCCGCGAACTGCACGAGGTCCGTTACGAACCGAAAGACTTCTATCCTGGACTCGAGGTGCGGATGTATTTCGAGCCGGATACGTTTCATCACGTCATGACCATCTATGAATGGCACGTCCGCTCCGACATGACCGCTGACGCGATCGGTGGCCGCAGCAGGACGGTATCGAACGACACCGATCAGGCGATCGAGGTTCTCCGCGAGTCGTTCTCGGATTTTCGTATGGCGGACGGGGTCGTGTTGCCGGCGCGGTGGACGATTGAC
>JBOGLI010000785.1:0-5294 GCA_050746165.1 Terriglobales bacterium
CGAGCATTCGGGACGGGATTCGGAACGCGATGATGCACAACATTGCGAATACCGGAAGCGGATACAGGCGAAAGAACCGCCGCACGAGGAATTTTCGCCATAAGGACCGCGCATGCTGTGTTCTCATTCGCCCCATCGAGAGCATCAGCACGTAACAGGTATGGACGAAAAACACGAGGACGGCTAGTCTTCCGCCATTGGCTACCGCGGTAGATGCATGCCCGAAGCGGGCAAGAAGATGACAGACTATAACGGCAATCGTTGCCGCAGCGCGAAGGAAGTCGAGGGTGGTTAAATCCTCGATGGGCATTGCCTATTACAGAATCCTTTCCGCTCCTCCGGTTACATCATTCGACCGGCACGACCGCGGGCAATTTTCAAGCCCCTCCTACCAGTCGGTACCTAACTGCGGTTGTAACAATTCATTGCGACACCTATCAGAGTCCCGTGCGGCATCTTTCTGGTATCAGTAACCGCCTCGCTCTTGTGATCGCCTTGGTCATCGCCCTGGCGGGATGCGGTGGCAGCCCCTCGTCGAAAAGCGAGTATGGGGGCACGCCGAATACGCAAGTAACGTTGACGAGTACCGTGACGGCGACGCAGCACCCGCTGGTCGCGAAATACTCGATCACGCTGCCTGTGGTTGGGTCCGTTTATGTGGAGTTTGGTCGCGATACGAATTATGGACGGCGAACGAATGCGGTCACAGCGCAGGCAGGCGCCACAGCCGAGATCCTGGTGGCCGGCATGCGACCGTCTACGGAATACCACATGCACGCCGTGATAACGACTGCGTCCGGTGCGCAATTCGACTCCGACCACACCTTTACCACCGGTGTTCCTCCCGCCGCTCTCGCTCAACTCACCGTCAAGCAGACCTCCTATACGCCGTCGCCGGGAGTGGAGCTTCTCGACCTGGTAAATGCCAACCAACAACTGCTCGCTGCTGCGGTGGATCTCGACGGTACACTCGTCTGGTACTACTACTTCGACGATCAGCTTGGCGTTCCATTCCCTATACGGCTCATGCCGAACGGACATTTCCTGATCAATATCGGTCTCAAGGTGCCGACCTTCAGCGTGCTGCGCGAGATTGACCTGGCGGGTAACACGGTCCGCGAGCTAACAATTGACAGCCTCAACGCGTTGCTTGCTGCGCGAGGGTTCTCGGGGAAGCTCGACGCCATGCACCATGAAGTTCTGCCGCTGGAGAACGGGCACGTTCTGGTGCTGGGCATGCAGTCGCGGGATTTCAGCAATTTGGCAGGACAAACCGGAGTCACGACAGTTACGGGAGACGTTATTGTGGATCTCGACGCTTCATTGAGCCCAGTTTGGACGTGGTCCACGTTCGACTACCTCGATGTGAATCGTCATCCATCCGACGTCCATGACTGGACTCACAGTAACGCTCTCGTCTACTCGCCCGCGGATTGTTCGCTGCTCCTTTCCATCCGTAACCAGAACTGGATCGTGAAAATCGATTACGGAAATGGCAGCGGGACCGGCAGGGTTCTTTGGCGGTTGGGCCAGGGCGGAGACTTTGTGCTTACGGGCGCACCTGACACCGACTGGTTTTTCGGCCAACATTTTCCTGCATATGTAAGTGACCCATCGGTGCAGCCGTTGCAAGTCGGCGTCTTCGACAACCGCGCCACGAATAATCCAGGCACATTGTGCCAAACGGACACAGGCAACTGCTACAGCCGTCCGGTAATCTTCCGCATCGACGAAGCCCGAAAAACAGCAGAGATTTCGTTTGCACAGCGAACTGCGTACTCATTTTTTGGCGGGAATATCGGCATTCTGCCGAATGGCGACGTGGAATATGATCTAGCTGCCTCCAATGGATTTTCGCCTCAAGCCACCATTCAGGAGGTCCGTCCCAGTGACCAGGCACTGGTGTGGGAAATGGATATACTCGGCCAGTTCGCTTATCGCGCCTATCGGGTGCCCAGTCTCTATCCAGGCGTGCAATGGTGACGCCCACTTCCCTACGCTTGGGCCGTGACCTGCCCCCGTTCTTAATCCACGGATAATGAGACAGTGACCTCGGCGCAGCGGCTTTTCCACGGTCGGTGTACCTGCGCGACCCGCATGCGAACCGTCCGTCGGGACTGTTCATCGGGTTTAATCTGTCGCGGCAACTTCGCTAAGGACGGCAACCGGACGGTTGAGAGAGCAGACGCAACGGCGACAGATCGGGTCGGCTGCAATATCGAGACGCTCGCGGAAACGGAGCGCCTCGTTTCCGTTCACGATGTCGATCAGCGGAGCGGAATGGATGTTGCCGATTGCCGGTTGAAAGAAACAAGGCTTCACGGTGCCGTCGGCCTCAATGACCGCGGACACCCACGGCGCGTTGCAACGGGGAGCAACCGGATCGCACTGCCCGAGCGCAGCGCGGAAATGACGCAAGATGCGCCGCAGCTTTTCCGGAGATTCAGCAATAAAACCGGCGCGAATTTCGGAAGCCTGGTCTCGAATCAGGGTTTCGATTTCGGCTTCCAGTTTGTCGACTTCGAGAGCCTCCAGTGCGACTTCGGAACGGCGGGCTTCGTCCCAGGGCTGTTCTCGATTAAAAGCCGCCGAACTGGTATCGAGAGCGAGGAAAGAGATTCCGGCCAGCGCCAGCTGGCGCGCCGTGGCGACGGTTTCGCTCAAACCTCGAAAGTTCTGTTTCTGTACGGTGCACCGCGCCGAGAACTTCATGGCTGGCCGTAGCATGCGAACTGCCGCAATGCCGCGCGCTAAACGCTCAAATGCAAGAGGAACGTTGCGAATACGATTGTGCACGTCGGGCGGGCCGTCCAACGACACGATCACCTCGTCCATCACTTCAGCCACTTCCGCGGCGCGCGATTCGAGCAAGAGCCCTGCGGTGAGTAGCGTAACGTGGATGTTCTCGGCGCGAAGCATGAGCGCGAGTGCCTTGAGTTCACGATTCAACTGAGCTTCGCCGCCTGAAAATACTACCGACCGGACGCGGAGTTCACGAAAACTGTCCAGATGCGGACGCAAGTCGTCGGGCGAGATTTCACGCGATTGACGAATGCGCCAGATGTCGCACATGACACAACGGCAATTGCAGCGGTTGTGAGGGAAGAGCACGACGACGGGCAGGTCGCGAATCACATGCTGCGTCATTGCCAAACCCGCTTGCCAGCGAGCCGAATATCGGGTCCGAGATGCCGGCGCGCTACCGCCAGCAGGTGTGCCACTGGCGCGGCGACGTGGCGACGGACGCCGTTGACGACGATCAATTCCAGTCTTTCCGTAACGGCGCCTTGCCAGCGCTCGAGCAATTCATCGGAGATGAGGCGCAGCTTTCCGGCGATCATTACTAATTCAACGTCCGCATGGGTCGCTCTGCAAAGCGTTTCGGCCGGCGATAGGCCGCGATCGCGGACGGCGATAAAATCGGCGCTTACACCGTTAGAAACTGATCCAGAACCGCTGTTCAAGACATTCGCACCTAGACCAGTCACAAGAGCGTAAATTCGCTCAGCCGAAACCCCGCAGCCGCGCGCACTCCGAATCTCGTCCAGCAGGTCGCCATCGCCGCTGATGGCAGAATCGCTGCCTAGCGCAACGCGGGGCGCTCCATTGAGGACCTGGGGACTAACGGTTTGTCCCAGTAGAAAGAGATTCGAGGATGGGCACCACACAATCGCGCCACCGCATTGCTGAAGACGCTCATGCTCGTCGGCCCTGAGTGCAACACCGTGGACGACCACCGTGCGGGAGTCAAGCGCGCCGATGTCGGCCACCATCGAGAACTCCGATTTCGCCTCCGCGTCGGTGCCTTCACCAAGGTGAATGAAGAAAGGGGAGCCTCCCGGCGTTCCATCGAATCGGGCCCGAACATCGGGTTCCTCGGCGAATGAATGGGCCCATCCGTAATGCTCCACCACGCGCACCGGAAATTGCGGTCGGGCAAACACGGGCGCATAAGGATTATGGTGGGCGACGGTGGTAACTCCGCACAGAAGGTTCTTGAGGCCGCCCCACCAGAGCCGAATGTCCTTGGGAACCCCACGGTGTTCGCGGATGGGCGATTCGTCAGGGTGATAAATATCTTTTGCCCAGTGGCGAGCGCTGGGATAGGGTCCGGTGCCGAGCCGTGGGTATAGGCTGAACTCCAGATGATCGTGCGCGTTAATGAGACCCGGAAGCACCATGTATCCGCTCAGATCCAAAGCGGCGGCGCCGTGGCGCGATTCGGTTGTGGAGAACACGCCAGCCGTTACAGTGACATTGCCGTGAGTCGTCGAGCGCGCGGAGGTCGCGACGGTGGCCGAGCGGGCCAAGAAGTCCGCCCTGGCAGGTGCAACGGTCATCGCGCGATTCCGTCGCACGTACCGCGCGGCATAGAGGGCGGGGCCAGCGTGCGTTGCTGAGAGGAAGAGGTCCTCGCGTCCGGCGGCGCGAAATGCTGGGCGATCCAACTCGCTGAAGCACGGTTCCTCGCACAACTCGAGCCGGAATCCGGCGTGGCGCAAGGCGTCGTGAATCGTGGAGAGGTGGCGTGGATGCACCGGCAAATCGATGGTTCGCTCCCCCACCTTGAAGCTGCGTTTCCAGCCGCGGGCGTGAGCGTCAGGATGAAAGTCACTGAGCAGTAGCACACCACCGTTGTCGGCGATGCGGGCGAGTTCATAAATCATCGCCGCGAGATTCGTGACGTGGTCTAGCGCCAGCGAGCAGAGCACGATATCCGCGCAGCGGTCCCGCAGTGGTAATGCGCAGCCGTCGGCACAGAGAAGCGCGACGGAATGCCGCACACCGTCTTGCGCCTGGCGCAGCATGGCCGTCGATAAGTCCAGCCCAATGGCGGATTGGGAACCGCGTGACTCCAGCCGCTTCAGCCATCGGCCCGTACCGCACGCAACATCGACGAACCGCTTTCCGCGCAGTGGCGGGATAAGGGGTTCCAGGGCCCGTTCCTGCAAGGTGAGCAGCGGGTTGGCATGGCGAGCGTACTCCGGCGCCCACAATTCGTACGACTCGCGGACTCCAATCGTCATCGCGACGGACATACCACGCCAACTCCTAAACGCTTTCGAATTTTGGTTTGCGAAGATCGATCGCACGCTGCGCCCATCGCAGTTCGACCGGGTACTTATAAATTCTCAGGTCGTAACGCCAGCTCCCCAGCGTACGCAGCAAGTATCGGAGCGGCTTGGTCAGACGGTAATCCTGGACAGATGGCCAGCGGGCAGCAAGAACCGTCTCGAAATTGTCAATAAGGTCCTTCGTTCGGCGCGCCATCCATGGGGTGTCCGGATCGATGC
>JBOGLI010000786.1:0-2843 GCA_050746165.1 Terriglobales bacterium
ACTTATTACTTATTACTTATTACTCGCCCAAGGTGTCCCATGGATTTTCGCTCGATCGTCAACGTCGCTTTTCGCACCCTGGCCCGCAACAAAATGCGCTCGGTGCTGACCATGCTGGGCATCATCATCGGTGTGGGCGCGGTCATCGCCATGGTTGCCATCGGAGAGGGCGCGCAGCAGGCGATCCAGACGCGCATCTAATCGATGGGCTCGAACCTGCTCTTCGTCGGCTCGGGCACAGTAAACCGCAACGGCCAGCACATGGGATGGGGCTCGACCAAGACGCTCGTGCAGGGCGACGTCGATGCCATCCTTCAGCAATGTCCCGCGGTCGCCGCTGCCGCGCCGGGCGCCCAGATGTCGCAGCAGGTCGTTTACGAGGACCAGAACTGGTTCACCGAAGTGCAGGGCACAACTCCGCCTTATTTCAATATCCGCAACTGGAGTTTCCGCGATGGCGTGCCCTTCACCAAGGATGACGTGGACCGCGCCGCCGACGTCGCTGTCCTCGGCAATACCGTGGTGCAGAACCTGTTCGGCACAACCGATCCGATCGGCAAAACCATCCGCATCGGCAACCTGCCCTTCCAGGTGGTTGGGGTCCTGAATTCGCGCGGGCAATCCGGCGGCGGTCACGACCAGGACGACACCATCATGGTTCCCATCACCACCTTCCAGAAGAAGATCTCGGGACAGAATTGGGACCAGTGGATCGTCGTCTCTGCCGTCTCGCAGAACGCTACTTACGCGGCGCAGCAGGAGATCAATTCGCTGCTCCTCGATCGCCACCGCATTCAGCCCGGCGGCGATCAGGACTTCTTCGTCCGCAACCTGGCTGACATGGCGCAGCTCGCAGACAATTCCGCGCGCATCATGACCCTGCTTCTCGCTTCGATCGCCGGCGTGTCGCTGATCGTCGGCGTGATCGGCATCATGAACATCATGCTGGTGTCGGTGACGGAGCGCACGCGCGAGATCGGCATCCGCATGGCCATCGGCGCGACGGAGGAAGACGTCCAGCGACAGTTCCTCATCGAAGCGCTCGTCATCAGCTTGCTGGGCGGCGCGCTCGGCATCGTCGTGGGCGGCGCTGCGTCATACATCATCAGCGACGTGCTCCACTGGGCCGTTCTCGTTTCGCCCGTGGCGATTGGCGGCGCGGTGGCGTTCTCCGCACTGGTCGGTATCTTCTTCGGCTTCTATCCGGCAAAGAAGGCGGCACACCTCGACCCGATTGAGGCGCTGCGGTTTGAATAGTGCTGCGTGCTCAGTGCCGAGTTGGGCGGCGGATGTGCGATCCTAAGCACTCGGCAATCGCATGCCTTCGCGCGCGCTCAAACTCGTCAACCTCGAACTGAATCGTCCGACCGTACCGACGGCGCTTTCGATCCTCGAAGACGCATTGCGCATCGCGCGCCACGAGCGATTCGTCGCCGTAAAGCTCATCCACGGCTACGGTTCTTCCGGCGTAGGCGGCGACATCCGCATCGCCGTGCAGAAGACGCTCGCGCAGAAATCGCAGGCGAAGGAAATTCGCGCGTTCATCGCGGGAGAAGAATGGCGCATCTCGCATGAGGCTTCGTGGGAGCTTCTCAAGCGCTGTCCGGAACTGAAGCAGGATGCCGACCTGGGCCGCGGGAATCGCGGCATCAGCATCGTGGTGCTTTAATCGTTTTTGGTTGTTGGTTGTTGGTTTTTGGTGAGCGAAACCGGTGTTGAAGGCTCCATTAATGCTGATTACCAATGACCAAGAACCAACGACCACCAACGATTCTCGCGATCCACGAACTCTACCGCATCGGAATCACCGGCAGCACGATCTGCGACGGGTGCTGCGCGTCGTGATAGATCGTATTGGTCGCCACGCGCACGCGACGATTGTCGTTCAGCGACTCGCCAGTGTTTGGGTTCACGTCGAAGCGCGGGAAGTTGCTGCTCGAAATATCGACGCGGATGCGGTGTCCTTTTTTAAATACCAGCGACGTTGGGTAGAGCTGGATCGTGAACGGATACACCGTTCCCGCCGTCATCAACACCGGCGGCTTGTTCACGCCATTGCGATAGCGGGCGCGGACAATCGAATCACCCACGTTCAAAGCGACGCCGCCGGCAAAATCCGTATTGGGCGGATAGACGTCAATCAGCTTGGCGGTGAAATCCGTGTCGGGCGCATCCGACGAGGCCCATAGCTTCACCACCAGCGGGCCGGTAACTTCCATGTCCTCCTTAAGCGGCTCGGTCTCGAAGACGAGCACGTCGTTGCGCGAGGAGAGCGGCAACTCGTTGTCGCAGGTCCAGAACTGCTGGCGACAACGCTGGTCCCACGCGCCGCGTTCCATCAGGTTCGCTGTGTCGCCGGGACGTTCCGGAGACGAGTGCTTCGATGGCGGCGCATTCTCGGACGAAATGTTTCCGCCGATCGTCGGCACCGGGTGCTGCGGATCGAACTGGTATTGCGTGGGCTTCTCGGCGGCGGGTTTCTGCGCCGAGAGCAGGCCGTTGGCGTGGAGATAATAAGGAGTGGCAACGACGCGCTGCAGCGGCCAGGATTGCTCGTCGCGCCAGTGTCCGCCGACAAAGATGCGGCCCTCCGGCGTTTTGTGCGCGTCGCCGCCGCCCATGACGAAGATGCGCACCGGCGCGTCGTGCTCGGCGCCGTTGCCCTCGCCCTTGAGCCAGTGCTGGAACCAGCGCAGGCTGATGTCGTTGAGGCTGACCGTGGAATCCGGCCCGAATTCCGCCTCGCCGGCGAAACTGCGCGAGAGCGCGCCGTGCGTCCACGGACCGATCAGCAGCCGCTGCGGACTCTTCTTCGCCTTCGCCAGCGCGGCGAAATCCATATC
>JBOGLI010000787.1:0-5883 GCA_050746165.1 Terriglobales bacterium
CTTATTACTTGTTACTTATTACTTCCTCGCCTCTGGCATAATCCACCCCATGTTCCTCAAGCACCGCGTCGAAGCTCTCAGCGACGGCGTCTTCGCCATCGCCATGACCTTGCTCATCCTCGATCTCAAGGTGCCGATGGGGAACGAGGGCCCGCTCTCCGCCGCCCTCGCGCGGGACTCGCACGGCTGGGTCAGCTTCGCCGTCAGTTTCCTGCTCGCCGGCGTGTTCTGGATGCACCAGCACCGCGTCTTCGAAGCCGCGGCCCACTGGAGCAAGGCGAACCTCCTCCTGACCTTCGTTTTCCTCGGCTTCATTTCGACACTGCCGTTCTCGACCTCTCTTTGGGGACACCACCTGCGCGATCCGCTGGCGTTGACGATCTACTTCGGAAATCAGTTCGTGCTCGCGCTCGTGCTGGTCATCCAGGTGCTGGTTACGATTGCGCAAAAGCACGTCAATGCCGACGCGCCGCCGGTCGGCGAACTGCGCCTGCGGCTACTCGGTCTGACGCTTGGCTTTGGTGCCGCGATGATCGTCGCCTTCTACAATGTGGATTATTCCGGGATTGTAGCCATAATCTTGATCGCCGCCTTTCGCATCGTCGCTCGCAGGCGCTACCCAAAACAGCACGGCGAGGTCCGCCAGCACGCGTGAGCCGGGCGAATTTGGGACGGCTTTAATCCTGGCGTAACGCGATGATCGGATCGACGCGCGTGGCCCGCCGTGCGGGGAGGAAGCACGCCATGCCGGCAACCCAGAGCAGGATCAGGGAAACCAACGAGAGCGTCAGGGGGTCATTCGCGCCCACCTGGAACAGCATGCTTGCGATGTAGCGGGTCAGGAGCATGGCGCCGGCGATTCCCACCGCCACACCGATGAGCGTGACGCGAAGCCCATTGCCGATCAGCAATCGGAAGATATCAGCGGGACGCGAGCCCAATGCCATGCGCACGCCGATCTCGCGCGTGCGTTGCGTTACGTTGTACGCCATCAGTCCATAAATGCCGATGGCCGCCAGGAACATCGCCAGGCCGGCAAAGATGCTCAGAAGCAGGGTCCGGAACCGCGGCTGTGCCACCGACGTCGCGATATTCTCGTCCATCGTCCGGATTCGCACCAACGGTTGGTTGGCGTCAAGGTCGTGGACCGCCGAACGCAGAGCGCTCGTCACCGACTTCGGATCGGTGGCTGTGCGCAACACCAGCGACATGGCGAATACCGGCAACATTGCGTTTGCCTGCCGGAAATTTACGTACATTTCCGTCGGCGCTTCGGACGCAAGTCCCTGGCGAACGTCGCCCACCACGCCGACCACCTGCATCCAGGGCGTCTCGTCGGTGGGGACCGTGCCCAGCTTGATGAACTTTCCGATGGCGGATTCGTTCGGAAAATAAGTACGCGCCATCGTCGAATTGATCACCACCGCGAAGGGAGCCGACTCTATGTCGCCGTCGGTAAGCCAGCGGCCCTGTGCCAACGACATGCCCATCGTCTTCAGGTACCCGGGAGTGACTACCCGGTAATTTGCCATCACGTAGTCGTGTGGGCTCTTGGGCGCGCGACCCTGGATATTGAAGTGAATGATGGAGCCTGTCCCGCTCACGGGCAGCGTGGATGCCGCACCGGCGTCGCGCACTCCCGGCAAGGCAGCGGCCCGGTCAAGCACGGCTTGGAAGAAATTCATGCGCTCGGCGGGATTGGGATGTGCGGCGGCGGCCACCGGCATGTCGGCGATCAGGATGTGGTCGACGTCGAATCCCGGCGATACGTTCGACAAGCGCTGAAAACTCCGGATGAGCAGGCCCGCGCCCGACAACAGCAGCATGGCAAACGCGACTTCGGCGACCACCAGCATCGACCGCAACCGAACGGTCCCACCGCTGACGGCGCCGCGTTCGGTGGCGCTGAGCGCCCCCCGCACGTCCACGCGCCTGGCGTACACGGCGGGTGCAACCCCGAAGGCGATGCCGGCGCCAATACTGATCAGCGCGGTTACCGCCAGCACAGCCAGGTCGATATGGACGCGGGCGGCGCCCGGAATGGTCGGTCCCGCCAGCCGCAGCAAGGGGTCCAGCGAAGCGAATGCAATCAGCACTCCCAAAGCCCCCGCGATTACCGACAGCAGCACGCTTTCCGAGACCAGTTGCAGGAATATACGGCGGCCGCTTGCACCCAGCGCGGAACGTATTGCGATCTCTCGCTGTCGCGACGCCGCGCGTGCGATCAGCAGGTTCGCGACGTTGGTGCAGGCAATCAGGACGACAAAAGCGACGGCGCACAGCAACATGAACAAAGCCGGCCGGACGTTCTGGACCAGTTGGTCCTGCATCCGGTTTACGATCGCCTTGGTGCCGGTGTCGAACTCGGGGTATTGCAGCTCCAGCCGCTTGGCGATGACCGCCATCTCCGTCCGCGCTTGCTCGAGTGAAACTCCGCCTTTCAGCTTCGCGACCGGAAGAATGCCGGGATGCCAACTGCGGTCGTCGGGCAGCGTCTTGGCCCAAGGTGCCATCGGCACGAATACCTCCGCCGGCTGCGCCATGATTTCGAATCCGGGCGGCAGAACCCCGATGATGGTGTACGCATGATTGTCGAGCGTGATCGTCTGACCGACCACGCCAGGCGACGCCCCGAATCGCCGCTCCCAGAGCGAATGACTTACCAGAACGACTCCGCCTCCACCCGCGCTGTCCTCGCTGGCGGTGAATGTCCGCCCCAGTTCCGGCTGCACCCCAAGGAGAGGAAACATGTTGGCGGTGACCATCTGCGCGGGCAAACGTTCCGGATCGCCCGTCCCGCTCAGCGTCATCGCGGTGTTGCGAACCGCCCCGAATTGCTCGAACGAGCGGCTCTGGTCCCGCCAGTCAACATAGTTCTGATACGAAGCGGACAATATGGGGAACGTAGGTGTGCTCTCCGCGACCAACACAATGCGTGACGCGTCCCGGAACGGCAGCGGACGGAGAAGAACGCCGTTCACGACGCTGAACATCGCGGTGTTCGCGCCAATGCCGAGGGCGAGCGTCAATACCGCGACGATGGTCACACCGGGAGCCTTCAGCAGCGCCCGAAATGCAAAACGGAATTCTTGAAGAATGCTTGCCATGGGCTGGCGCTTATTCTAGCCGCACCGGCAATGGAACGGCGTGCTTCGGGATAGATTTGCGGTGAGCCGATTTATGGTGTGAAGGGCCGACAGCCGAAAGCCGAGAGCCCAAAGCCCAAGGCCCGCCGCCCAAAGCCCGGTTACGCCGCTTCTTTCACCGGCGCCCTCGCGACCACCGGTTCCACTTCCGCCACACCCAGCAGCGGCAGGTCCTTCTTCAGCACGTAGTCGAGCCACGCGCCCGCGGCTTGCGAGGTCAGCACCGCCGCCATCACCAGCACGGTGTAGAAGCGAACGTTGATGATTCCGGCGTCGAAGGCCACGCTCGCCAGCACGATGCCTGGTCCGCCGCGCGCGTTCAGCGCCGCCGCCAGGTTCAGCGAGCCGAACCAGTTGAATCCCGCCAGGCGCGCGCCCGCTCCGGCCGACAGCAGCTTGAGCACGCACGAGCCGAGCAGGAACACGGCGAGCAGGAAGAATGGGAAGCCGTGCGCCAGGTCAAGCCGGTATCCGACCACCGCGAAGTACACCGGGATGAACACGGCGAAGGAGAACTTCGAAATCGCGTCGATGGCTTCGCCGAGAAATTCCTTGTCGTTGACGATGGCGTACCCGGCGAGAAATGCGGCGAAGACGAGGCTGACGTCAAAGATGGAAGCCAGCCCCACGTATCCCAACAACACCGACATGGTGTAGGCGACGGGCGAAGTTTGCGCCAGCACGTTCCAGCGCGCATGGTTCAGGCGCCGGATGAGCGGCGGCGCGAGGAACAGGCCGGTGGCGAAGAAGACGACGGCGGCCAAAACATGCCGCGCGATCTCCGCCTGCGGTACTACGCCGGATTTCGCCAGCGCCGTTGCCAGCGCCAGCACCGCCCACAGGCCGATGTCCTCGAGCACGGCCACGCCCAGCACCAGGCGAGAGAAGCGCGTGTGCAGGATTTTCAGGTCGTGCAGGATCTTCGAGATGACTGGGATCGAGGTCACCGCTACGGCGATGGCTAACACGAGCGTTAGCGGCAATCCGTGGCCGTACTTGCCGGCGATGCTGTCGAGATGCAGAAAGGGCGCAACCGCCAGGCCGATGGCGAAAGGGATGCCGGTGCCGACCAGCCCGAGGATGCCGACCTGGCGCCGGTCCTGTTTGCTGAACAGGCCGTGCGTCTCGGCGCCGGAGGCGAACATCAGCAGGATGAGCCCGAGGTTATACACGAACCCGAGGACGGCCTTAGCTTCCACGTGTGTGAACGACGAGGTCCACGCTGGCGCGAAGTAGCCGAGCACGACCGGGCCGAGCAGCACGCCGGCGAGAATCTCGCCCACCACGCGCGGCTGCCGCAGGCGCGTGAACAGGTATCCGAGGGTCTGCGCGGTGGAGACGAAGAAGAAGAGAAGAAGTGCGATGGTCCCGAAGCCCATAGGAGTGCCGAGTCCTGAGTGCTAAGTGCTAAGTGCCGAGCCCGAAAGTCTAAGCACTCAGCACTTTGCACTCAGCACTTGTTTTACGATGTGCAGCACTGCTGAGGTGCTGCCTCGAACATGAACATCGGCGTGATCTCCGATACGCACGGCCTGCTGCGGCCGGAAGCGGTGCGCGCGCTCCAGGGTTCCGAGTTGATTATCCACGCCGGCGATGTCGGCGATGCGGCAATCCTCGGGGAACTTGAGCGAATCGCGCCGGTACACGCCATCCGCGGCAACGTGGACCGCGACGCCTGGGCGAGGAAGTTGCCGGAGACCGAAGTCGTCGAAGCGGCGGGCGCGATGATCTATGTCATCCACAACGTGCGTGACCTCGACTTGAATCCGCGCGCGGCGGGCTTTGCCTGCGTGATCAGCGGCCACTCGCATCAGCCGGCGCAGGAAGTGCGCGACGGCGTGCTGTATTTCAATCCTGGCAGCGCCGGACCGCGGAGATTCAAACTGCCAATCTCGATCGGACGATTGCGGATCGAGCAATCGCGCATCGCAGGAGAGATCGTTGTACTTGAACCGTAGGTCGTAGGTGGTCGGTCGTAGATGGGGAACCAACATCGTTTCCGATTGCCGATTGCATTCGGTTTGAATGTCTCTGCGTCCCTCTGCCTCTCTGCGAACTCTGCGCTGGTCTTGCCTTTGCGTTCCTTTGCGTCCTTTGCGGTCTCGGTTCTTGCAATCGACAATCGTCAATCGACATCGGAAATGTCGTTCGGCGTTCAGTCGAGCCCGTACGCGTGGATCTTATTGAGCAGGGTCTTGTAGGAGACTCCGAGCTTTTCCGCCGCGGCATTCTTATTCCAGCGGCACTCGCGCAGCGTGGCTTCGATCTTGGCGCGCTCCACGTTCTTCACCGCCTGTGCCGCAAGTTCGGGCAGGGAATCGCCGTTCGATACCGCGCCCATATCGGCGGCTGCGGCGCGCACGTTCGCGGCGATACCAAGTTGCGCCGCTGTGATTTCGTCGTCGTAGAGGATCGCCGCGCGCTCCAGCAGGTTCTGTAGCTCGCGGACGTTTCCGGGCCAGGAATGCGCGCGCAGGGCGTTCACGGCATCGGGCGCGAGCTTCAGGCGCGGCTTGCGCAACTCGGTGCGAAAGCGTTCAAGCAGGTGCTCGGCGATGCGCAGCACGTCGTCGCCGCGCTCGCGTAGCGCTGGAATTCGGATGGGAACCACCGCAAGCCGGTAGTAAAGATCGCGCCGGAAAGATCCGTCGGCGCACGCTTGTTCGAGGTCGCGATTGGTGGCGGCGATGATGCGGACGTCCACCGAGCGCGATTGCGTCCCGCCGAGGCGGTCGAG
>JBOGLI010000788.1:0-3406 GCA_050746165.1 Terriglobales bacterium
GTCTTGCCGGGCTGGTGGACGGTCACGTTGCCGCTGGCGAGCACGCGCTCGATAGTGTTGTCGGGACGCAGTAGGACCGTCATGCGGTCGGCATGGACGCTTCCACCAGCGCGTTCCATGCGAACCCCATCGAGCACGGCGCGATCGGGACCGGCGGCGATGACTCCGCGCGACGCGGTGATATCGGCGGTATGCGGTTCGCTGGCGTGAATCTGGATGTTGGAGCTGAGGGTCAGGGTGGCGGCCTTCGAGTCGTAAACGGCGCCCACCGCGGAACCGCTCGCCTGCGGAACGCGGAATTCGAGACGCTCCTTCGTCTGCGCAACACCTGAATTGCGGTTGAAGATCAGGCCGCTCGTCTTCAGGTGAATCGGGTTCTTCAGTTCCTGCGGAGTGGACTGGTCGGGATTGATCGGTCCCTCGGCGTTTCCTTCGAGGTCGATGTGCACTTCACCGAGCGCGGCGATGGTGCCGGCGGCGGGATCGTATTCGAAATTGGTGCCGTAGATCTGGTCGTAACGGTTGGCCTGACGTCCGTAAACGATGATCTGCACGTCTTTCAACTGCGCGCGGCCGCCTCCCTTGTACTGCACGGCCTGGGAGGCGTGAATGGTGAAGACAGTGCGGCCGCCTTCGGACTTGGAAAAGGTAAAGCCGGTGGTGCTCTGCTGGATGTTGATGCCGATGTTCTGCGGGATCTTGCGGACTACGCTGCGCAGCCGGTAACGGCCATAAAAGTAGAAGCCGGTAACGATCGCGAGCAGGGCGACCGCCAGCGCGGCAAACCACCAGCGCAGCCGGGGAATGTTGACGGGCATTTCCTTAATTGTAAATTGGGGAATTTCAAATTGGGGAATTGTGCAGAACTGAGGGCGCAGGGCTCCGGGCTGCAAAACGCGGTGCGGATCGAATCGCACTATGCACTGAGCACTTACGGAGTCCGTCCCTTCATCACCAGCGTGCCGGCGATCAGGTCGTGCAGGCCCTGCTTGCGGTCGGTGAAGGCGACCATCAGGTATCCGATGCCGAGGATCAATCCGGAAAGAATCTTCGAGAAGTAACGCAGAGTCGCGCGGCCGAAGGAAAGGCGGCGGCCTTCGAGGTCGGAGACGCGGAGGTCGCAGACACGCTTGCCGACGGTGGCCTGCCATTCGGAACTGGTGAGGAGCGAGAAATAGAGCCAAGTGCCGACCACGTACAACAAGCCGCCAAAGAAATGAAAGCCGAAGTGGGCGAGGAATGCCAGCGGCAGAACGACGCAGTAGACGATGGCCATATCGATGAGCCAAGCCAGGACGCGGATCCAGAAGCCGCCGTAGGGATGCGACGCGTAAGCGGCAATAGAGGCGGTGACCGGAACCGGAGTGACGGGAGTCATGGTCTGGCCACAGGATTGGCAAAAACGGGCGTCGGGCTGGTTGTGGGCGCCGCAGGCGGGGCAGAAGACGACGGTCGGGCCGGGGGTGCTCATGGCGGGATTGTATGGCAGGTTGAGGTAAATGCGCGAAAGTTCGTTATTGGTTGTTGGTTGTTGGTTGTTGGTACGCGAGCGCTGTTGGAGCGATTTCGGTTACCAATAACCAACAACCAAGAACCAAAAACGTTTTTACCCCGCTTGCGCCGCCACAGACTTACGCACGTCGCAGAGGCGGAGTTCGAGGCCGCCGAAATCGGGGTGATCGTTGTGCTCAAGGGTGAAGGCGGCATCGACCGAATCGCCTGCGAGGAGGCCTTCCGCATGTTCGGCCATGCGCCAGCCGACTGCATTCCATGACTTCGGATAGCGCGTGCCGTTGGGTTGAGCGAGCTTCAGCCGCAGGTGTTTCTCCTTCAGGATGCGCGGCGGAACCATGACACGCGTGCCGGCGGCGGCGAAGACAGGCTCGGGATTGCCCATGCCGAAGGGCTCCAGCTTGGTGAGCGTGTCGTAGAGCTGATCGTTGATGTCGAAGAGGGAGACGTCGCCGTCGTAGTTGAGGACGGGGATGAAATCCGCGGGGGTGAGTCGCGCACGCGCGTACTGGTCGAGCGCGGCACGGAGGTCGGGGACACGATCGCACGGCAGCGAGAAGCCGACGGCGTGCGCGTGGCCGCCGAAGCGGGTAAACATCTCGCGGCAGGATTCCAGCGCGTCGAGCAGGTGGAAGGCGGAGATGGAGCGGCCCGAGCCGTAGGCTTCGCCGTCTTCATTAGACAGCACCAGCGCGGGACGGCCGTACTTTTCGACGACGCGGGTGGCGGCGATGCCGATAACGCCGCGGTGCCAGCCGTCGCCGTCTACGACGATGCAGTAGGCGTCGGCCATATCAGGCGCGCCGCGGAAGCGTTCTGCGACACGATCGAGGATGCGGCGCTCTTCTTCCTGGCGGTCCGCGTTGAGTTGGTTGAGACGGGCGGCGATCTCGCGGGCGCGCACGGGATCCTTCACGCTGAAAAGTTCGACGACATCCTGCGCAACATCCATGCGTCCGGCGGCATTGAGGCGGGGAGCGATGCGGAAGGCGACATCGCCTGCGGTGATGGAGAACCCGGGTAAGCCAACCCCGGGCTTACCCGGGGCACCCGCGGGTTTGACACCGAGTTGCGCGACTTCCAGCAGAGCCTTGAGCCCGGCGTTCACGGGATGGCGCAGACCGTCCAATCCAAGCTTGGCGAAGACGCGGTTCTCGCCGACGAGCGGAACGGCGTCGGCGATGGTGGCGATAGCGACGATCTTCAGAAACGACGAGATCAGGCGCTTAGGGTCGGTGTTCGCAGTCCCACACAAGCCAACACCAGGCTTGTGTGGGGCACCAGCGGTAGTTTCCAGCAGCGCCTGCGCGACTTTGAAAGCCACTCCGGCGCCGCAGAGCGCTTTGCACGGATAACTGCAATCACGCTGGTTGGGATTGAGTACGGCGAGGGCGGGCGGAATGCCGTGTGCGTCGTCGGGCAGATGGTGGTCGGTGACGATGAGGTCGAGGTTGAGGCGGCGTGCGGTTTCGGCGGCGGCGAAGGCACGAATGCCGGTATCGACGCTGATCAGCAGGGTGACGCCATCGGCCTGGGCGCGCTCGATGACATCGTCCTTCATCCCGTAGCCTTCGCGGATGCGGTGCGGGACGTGAAAGTCGGCGCGGCCGCCGCAAAGCTCGATGGCAGTCTTCAGGATGACGACGGCGGTGGTGCCGTCCACGTCGTAGTCGCCGTAGATCAGGATTTTTTCATTGGCGGCGATGGCGCGGCGGAGACGTTCGATCGCTTTATCCATCCCCAGCATTTCGTAGGGCGAGTGAAGATGATCGAGGGAGGGATTGAGGAAACGGTGCGCATCTTCGGCGAGGGTGATGCCGCGGGCGACGAGGAGGCGGGCGACCAGCGCGGGCAAACCGGCTTCCGCAGCGAGGTTGCGGGCGAGATTTTCGTC
>JBOGLI010000789.1:0-2863 GCA_050746165.1 Terriglobales bacterium
GGCGCGCACCGGGTGCACGCAGGTCCATCTCAGCGCGTCGAAAACGATCTGCGATCCCTCAACGCACGCGCGCTCCGCCATCAGCTTTGTGCGAACTGCCATTAGCGAGGACTCCTTCCAGGTCACCGATCCGGCGCTGGTGCGCGAAGTGGCAGACAAGCTACTTGCAATTGGTCAACGCGATTAGAAGCTTTTTCCCAGCGCAAGTTTCGCGGCCAGGTAGCCGCACATGCCGTGGACGCCACCGCCCGGCGGAGTGGCTGCCGAGCATAGGTACAGGCCTTTGACCGGCGTGGAATACAGGCGCCTCGTCGGACGTGCCAGCAGTTGCGGCAGGTCGGGCACACCGGCATTGATGTCGCCGCCAATCAGATTCGGATTGTGCGCCTCCATTTCGCTGGCGTTCATGGTGTGCCGCGCTAGCACCACCTCGCGGAATCCCGGCGCGAAGCGCTCCACCTGGCTTTCAATCGCCGTAGTCATATCGTGCTCCGACCCATTCGGGACGTGACAATAGGCCCACGCGGTATGCCGCCCGCTGGGTGCCCGCGTCGGATCAAAAAGGCTGTGCTGCGCCAGCAGTACGAAAGGCCTTTCCGACGGCCGCCCGTTCCACACCTCGCGCTCGCTGCGGGCGATCTCTTCGATGGTCCCGCCGACGTGCACGGTCCCGGCGCGCAGGCATTGCGCATCACGCCAGGGAATGGGCGCGCTCAACGCCCAATCGATTTTGAAAACGCCCGGTCCGTAGCGGTATTGCTCGAGCTTTCGGCAATAGGCATTGGGTAGCTTGTTTCCCGCGATCTTCAGTAACTGTCTGGGTGTGAGATCGCACAGCACCGCCTTCGCAGGCGGAAGCTGATCGAGTGAAGTAACTTCGACGCCGGTGACGATCTGTCCTCCGAGCGAACTCAAGTACGACGCCAGCGCGTCGGCCAGCCGCTGCGCGCCGCCCTTGGGAAAAGGCCACCCGACCGCGTGCGCCGTGGCGGCCAGAATGATTCCGAACGACGCGCTGAGACTATGCTCCAGGGGCATCATGCAGTGTGCGCAGTTTCCCGCGAACAGCGCTTTTGCCGTCCCGCCGAAGAACCGGCCTTGCGCCACCGACCAGGCGGACCGCACGCCATTCATCCCGAACTTCGCCAGCGCGAACGGATGCCTCGGCCAGCGAAGCGGCGCCAGCAAGTCGCCGGCGAGTTCATTCCAGTGTTGTGCGAGCGGGCTCATCAAATCGCGCCAGGCGGGGCCGTCATGTCCAATCGCGGCGGCGGTCGCGTCCAGGCTGCGCTCCAGCGCTACGGCGCCGTTATCTAGCGGGTGTGCCAGCGGCGCGTCCGGGTGGATCCACTCCAGTCCGTGTTCCTGCAGCGGGAGAGTTCGAAAAAATGGCGAGCCGACGCCGAGAGGGAAGACCGACGCGCAGATATCGTGGGTGAAGCCGGGGAGCGTCAACTCCGCCGAACGAACGCTCCCGCCAATCTGGTGGGAACGCTCAATCAGAGTGACCCGCAACCCCGCCTGGGCCAGCACGATGGCGGCGGCCAGGCCGTTCGGCCCGGCGCCGATCACGACGGCATCGCCCTCGGGAATGTTAAGCAATCGTAAAGGTCCTTTGCATTTCTGAAGAATACGGGAGTCGGGCAGGTGAATCCCATCGCCCACCGCAACATCTAACTAACCAGTTGGTTAAATAGGATGAGGAAAGTAGTGGAGGTGATTCCGATGAAAGGATTCAGCAAGAAAATCGCGGCTGGCATGCTGGCAGCGGTTATGGCGACTGGGGCAACGGCTTTTGCCGACACGGCGACGCCTTCTACCGTTCAGCAGCAGGTCGCGCAGAAGCTTCAGAAAAAGTCTCAGTTTGCGGACGTTAGCGCCTCGGCCGAGAACGGCGTCGTCACGCTGCAGGGTACGGTGAAGACCTATGCCGACAAGCTCGCGGCGGAGAAGACAGCGCGCAAGGTGGACCACGTGTCGCAGGTCCGTGACGAGATCGCGGTCAGCGGTCCCGCGGTGAGCGACACGGAACTGCAACAGCAGGTGGCGAAAAAACTTCGTTACGTCGGCTTCGACACGGGCACGCAGGTGTTCGATAACTTCCAGGTCGGCGTCCGCGATGGGGTGGTGACCGTCATCGGCGAGACATATCAGCCGATGGACAAGCAGGATGCGCTCGAGGAAGTCGCGCGGATCCCGGGCGTCAAAGGCGTCGTGGACCAGGTGAAGGTCGCGCCGGTTTCCAACTTTGACGACGAGATCCGCCTGCGCCTGGTGCGCGCCATCTACGGCGGCGGTTCGCTGGCGTACGGGCTCGACCCGGCCGCGCCCATCCGCATCGTCGTCGATGACGGGCATGTTGGCTTGTACGGTTTCGTGACCAGCCAGGTCGATAAGGCGGTGGCAGGTGTCCGCGCGGCCCAGACGTTCGGCGTCTTCGGCGTGCAGAACCACCTGCAGACGCCGCAGGACCAGGCCCGGTAACGAGCAGGTTCCGCCTGGTGAATCAGCCGGCGGAAACTCGACAGAGGTCGAGAGGCAGAGGGGACGGTCAATCAGCCGTCCCCTTTCTGCTGCATTCGACAATCGGCCATCGACGATCGAAAATGTATTTATGTCTTCCCGCGTCGGTCTTTGCGAGCATTGCGCCCACATGCGGGAGATCAAGTCCGATCGCGGATCCACGTTTTATCGCTGCTCGCTGTCCGATACTGACCCGAGATTCCCCAAGTACCCCCGCCTGCCGGTGCTGCAATGTTCGGGATACACGGGGAAGACACAGCCGAAGATCGACTCGGACAATCGCGGGTGATCAGGCGTTAACGGCGGCAGACTCGATTTCAGCCACCACGCTGCGGGCAGC
>JBOGLI010000790.1:0-15973 GCA_050746165.1 Terriglobales bacterium
AGGAAGAGCTGCCCGAGGTCAAGACGCTGCTCGGGGTGAGCAACATTTCCTTCGGGCTGAACACCTATCCGCGGCGCGTGCTGAATTCGGTATTCATGCACGAGGCAGTAAATAACGGCCTCGACATGGCCATCGTGAATTACTCGAAGATTTATCCGCTCTACAAAATTCCCGACGAGGAAGTGGAGCTGGCGCGCAAGCTGATTTATCACGACACCTCGAACGGCGACCCGCTGCAGAAATACATGAATTTCTTCAGCGGCAAAACGGCCAAGCAGGAAGAGCCGATCCACGCCGAGAACCTCAGCATCGAGGACAAGCTGAAGTTCTGCATTGTGCAGGGTGAAAAGGCGGTCGGCCAAGGCGCACAGAAGCAGGAACTGGTGCAGATCCTCGACGAGGCATTGCAGACCTATACGCCGCTCGACCTGATCAATAACGTCCTGCTCGACGGCATGAGGACTGTCGGCGAGCTATTCGGCGCGCGCAAGATGCAGTTGCCGTCGGTGCTCGATTCCGCGGGCGTGATGAAGGCGGCGGTCGCCTATCTCGAGCCCAAGATGGAGAAGGTGGAAGGCTCGCAGAAGGGCACGATGGTGCTCGCGACCGTCAAAGGCGACGTCCACGATATCGGCAAGAACCTGGTGGACATCATCCTCAGCAACAACGGCTACAAGGTCATCAACCTGGGCATCAAGCAGCCGGCGGAGACCATCATCAAGGCCGCGATCGAGCACAAGGCCGATGCCATCGGCCTGAGCGGATTGCTGGTGAAGTCCACGCTGGAAATGAAGTACGTGATCCAGGACCTGCAGATGCAGGGTCTGGATTTTCCCGTGGTATGCGGCGGAGCGGCACTCACGCGCAAGTATGTCGAAGACGACCTGCGCAAGGAGTACAAGAGCGCGGTCTTCTACGCCGGCGACGCCTTCGACGGCCTGCACACGATGGACGACCTGACGCAGTCGGAAGAGCGGCGCACGGCGGCGATTGAAGCAGGCAAAGTTGTGAAGGAGTTCGCCAAGGCCGCCGTCGCCACGGCCGATGTCGAAGTTTCCTCCGAGCGCAGTCCGGTCGTTCAACCGGCGCCCAACATCCCTGTTACGCCGTTCTGGGGCGCGAAGGTGAAGAAGGATTGGGACCTGCGCGAGGTCTTTCAGTACATCAACGAAACCGCGCTGTTCAAGAACCAGTGGCAGTTGAAGACTGCGTCGCAGGAAGACTATGTTCGGCTGGTGAAAGAGAAGTACAAGCCGCAGTTGGCGCAACTGGAAGAAGAAGTCCTGCGCGAGGGCTGGTTCGAGCCCAAGACAGTGCATGGCTACTGGCCTTGCCAAAGCGAGGGGAACGACGTCGTCCTCTATGAGCCACGGCAGGCGGGCCAGGCATCGTCGGGCATTTTCGCCGCCGCCGGCGGACAGGGCATGAAGGAACTCGTGCGCTTCACCTTCCCGCGTCAGCGCGAAGGCCGCAAGCTGTGCATCTCCGACTTCTTCGCTCCGACGGATTCGTGGCAAATGGACGTGATCGGCCTGTCGTTAGTCACCATCGGCCACCGTGCCAGCGAACTCACGCATAATCTGTTTCAGAAGGGCGAGTACACGCGCTATCTCTACCTGCACGGCTTGAGTGTGGAAACAGCCGAAGCACTCGCGGAGCTGCTGCATAAGAAGATGCGCGAAGAGCTGACGATTGCGAACGACGATGCGCCGCGCATCGGCGACTTGTTTCACCAGAAGTATCGCGGGTCGCGCTTCTCGTTCTGATATCCCGCGTGTCCGAACATGGAAGACCAAACCACGCTATTCGCGCTGTTGAAACCGGAGGAGACGGTTGGTGTGAAGCTGACGACGGGCTACATGCTCGATCCGGAGCAGAGCACTTCGGCGATCGTCGTGCATCATCCGGCGGCGAAGTACTTCGTCGCCTAGCGAAAGTCCGATCGAGGGCGATTCTTTGAAGGGGACTGCTTTGAAGGGGACGGCCTTCAGGCCGTCCGTACATGCTTCAGAATCATTGCGGCTTCAGCCGCTGAGTGAAGAACTTCGACTTGACCAAAGCTTCCCTGGCCGTTTTCTGCTCCTGCGATTGCGGAAATGTTGTCAAGACCCCCAGATGTCACAAATCCGCGCAACTCTCTCATTCGAATACAGATCGAGTTAGGCAAATCACTTCCGGATTACCCCCTCCAGTCTGCTATTCTGGAATTAGAGTAGTAGAAGAAAGCTCGCCCTCATCGACGAGCTCTTTTTGTTTACCATCCTGTGGTTTTTGAGGCCCGATGTTTGTCATCCTGAGCGCAGCGAAGGATCCATGTATTTGTTGACCCGATGACCCGATGATCGGATTCCCCCCAAATCCGTGTGGAAATCCACCCGAATCCGTCAAATCCGTGCCGCTAACCCGAATGAAAACCGGATTTTAGTGATCGAAAATTTCAAATCTGGCTAAACAAACGACTTAGAAATCCCATCCCCCCCGGGGGGCCTATCGCTCCCCCAGTTGTGTCCACCCGGTCGGCGGCGTGCCTGGAGTGGCGGGGCAGGGGGCATGGTAACGCACCGCAGTGAAGCTGGGCATCTGGTTGCCGGGCCTCGGCAGGTACCACACGACGACTGTCTCAACCATCGGCTGTCGCCCACCGGCAATGAGTTCCTGCTTCGTGCGGGCGTCCGCATTCCGGAAGAGCGCGCAAGGGTCGTGGTAAACCGTTCCGAAGTCCTCGACGGTATGCAACGTGTTCTTCTCAAAATCGACCAGCGACGCTTCGCGGTCGGTCACGCCATCCTTGGTGGTCTCCACCCCCAGCAGCATTTCATTCTTGTCGTCGCCATTCAGATCGTACGTCTTCAGGATCGTGTTGAAACTGGTATCGGACGCCGCTTGCAGCTTGCTGCCTGAAAACACAATGAGGCGATTCTCCGGGCTGCATCGCCACGGGACGACCAGGTACGCGGTTTCCTTCTCGGCCGCATATGTGAAGGAACCTTCGGCCAGCGACTCCACTTGCGGTGTCGGCTGCCGCGACGTGCACGTTCCCTTGTCATTCGTTGCCAGCAACATGCTCACGGTCTTGTCGTCGACCGGTGGCTTGGCGAATTGGAATGGGCTTCGGAAATCGTAGAGCACTCGCTTATCCACCGAGGAAGTTCCGGAGGAGGAGCGCTTGTACTTCTCCACCAGGCTCTTGCAGGAAACGAGCGTCAGGCAGAGCATTCCGATAAAGATGCGGCGGAGCACTGGCGAATATTGTAGTGGATGGGAAGAGATTTACCGCGAGCAGTCACAACCGAGGAGATGAGCCCGGCCGAGAACAGCCGGGCTCAGTTTCGTTATTGGCCGACGGCGGCGCTGGCGGAGAGCGTCATCGGACGGCTGAGTTCCATAATGATCTCGGTGCCGGCGGGAAGATCCGCGTCACGCGTCTTGACCAGCCAATGGACCACGCTGGCCGTCGCTCCCACTCCTGCTCCAATCAGCGAACCTTTCGCGCCCGCGGCCAGACCGCCGACGAGAGCGCCGGCGCCGGCGCCGATGCCAGTCTCTTTCCAATCGCTGCCGTCGCGGCCCTTGCCATGGATGCGCCCCTCGTCATCCACCGACGTGCCGGACACATTGGCGGTATCTACTACGTTGGCCACGATCATGTACCTGGTGCCGTCAGGCATGGTGATGGTTTCCGGACGCAGATCGATCACCGGCGTGCCGTGAATGCGGCGCTCCTCTTCCGCGCGCATGACGGTGCCCTCGAGGCCGGCGCCGACCGGAACGATGGTTTTCCCGTTCAGTACGACCGGTTGCGTCACGCGGCCGGCGAAACGGTCGCCCGTTTTATTGGTTCGCGTCGAGATCGGCGTTTCGAGCTTCATGTACACCGGGGTGCCCGGCGGCAGGGCGAGGTCCGAACTGTCGGACGCCGCCGCTGTCGTGGGCGCGGGCGCCACAGCGGCGGTTGCGGCTGCGGGCTGGGAAATTCCCGCGCTGGGCTTGGCCGTTTGCGCGGTGGCGGAAATACACAGCGTGAGCAACAGAACTGGTAACAAGTGTTTCATCGAAACCTCCGAAATTCGCAATTCGAAATTCGTAAACCGTATTCATCGATCGCACGGATTACGAATCACGGATTTCGAATTACGTCCTTACTGCTCCGCCGAGTACTTCCCGGTTTCCGGATCGTTTAACTCGCGGAGAACGTGCAAAACGGCCTCGAGCGGCGCCCGATCGTGCTGTTCGATTCCGACATACGCAAAGCGCGCCACCCCACCCTTGTCGATGACGAATGAGGCGGGATGCGCGATGTTGAAGGCGTCCTTGCCGAAGCGGTGATAGACGCCGTACGACTTCGTAACCGTGCGGTCTTCGTCGAGCAGGAAAGGGAATGAAACCGGATGCTCGCGGAAGAACTTTTCCGGGTGAAAGATGCCGGAGCGCTTCTCGGCGGCGACGTACACGAGCGCGCCGAGCTTATCGATCTCGTCTTTGTGGGGCTCAAACTGAGCCATGCGTTTCACGCAGTTCGGTCACCAGGTGCCGCGAAGGAATTCGACGACCGCCGGAGCGCGCTGGAGCAGGTCGTAGAGCCGGAACGTCCCCTCGCGATTGGCCGCCGCGAGGGTGAAGTCGGGCACGCGCACGCCCACCCGCACGCCGGATTCGTTCGCCATGGCTGGAGCGTAGCCCGAGCGTCGGGCGGCGGGAATAACTAGTGTGAGTCCGATAAAGCGTGGGACTGCAGAGGATATAATCGCAGGTTTGCGAGCATGCCCAAGACCTATTCAGGAACGGGTTACCTGACCGATCGACCCTTCGCGTTCTTCACAGACGACAAGGGCCGGTTTGTCTCAGACGTCGCAGATTCAAAGAAAAGGGAGCAAGCGGCAATGAATATTTCAGAGATTCGCGGACGGCAAGTTTTGGATTCGCGCGGCAATCCTACGGTAGAAGCGGAAGTTTTTCTTGAGACCGGGACCAGTGGCCGGGCGATCGTGCCGAGCGGGGCCTCGACGGGCGAGCATGAAGCCGTCGAACTGCGCGATGGCGACAAGGATTTTTACCTCGGCAAGGGCGTGCTGAAGGCGGTCGACGCCGTGAATGGCGAACTTGCCGACGCGCTCGCCGGAGTGGATGCGAGCGCGCAACGCGAGCTTGACCAGAAGATGATCGAGTTGGATGGCACCGAGAACAAAGGCCGACTGGGAGCAAACGCCATCCTCGCCGTCTCGATGGCATGCGCGCGCGCATCGGCCAGTGAGTTCAAGATGCCGCTTTACCGCTATCTCGGCGGACTGAGCGCCAACCTGTTGCCGTGTCCGATGATGAACATCCTGAACGGCGGCGCGCACGCCGACAACAACGTCGATTTCCAGGAATTCATGGTCATGCCGGTCGGCGCCGAAACTTTTCACGACGCCCTGCGTTGGGGTGTGGAGGTGTTTCACACGCTCAAGGGAGTTCTGAAGAAACGCGGCTACAACACCGCGGTCGGGGACGAAGGCGGATTTGCGCCCAGCGTGAAATCGAACGTCGAAGCCATCGAGGTGATTCTGGAGGCGATTTCGCAAGCCGGATACAAGCCGGGCAACGAGATCGCCATCGCGCTCGATCCGGCGGCGAGCGAGTTCTTCAAGGACGGGAAGTACGTTTTCAAAAAGTCGGACAAGAGCGAGCACTCCTCCGACGAGATGGTGCGTTATTGGGCGAAGTGGGCGCGGGATTATCCGATTGTTTCGATCGAAGACGGACTCGGCGAGGATGATTGGGAAGGCTGGGAAGCGCTGACGAAGGAACTTGGCGAGAAAATTCAATTGGTCGGTGACGACCTGTTCGTGACCAACACGGAGCGTCTGCGCATGGGCATCGAGCGCGAGGTAGCGAATTCGATCCTGATCAATGTGAACCAGATCGGGTCGGTCACGGAGACGCTGGATGCGATCGATCTGGCGCGGCGCAACGGTTACACGTACGTGATTTCGCATCGCAGCGGCGAAACCGAGGACACGTTCATCGCGGACCTGGCGGTGGCGACCGGAGCGGGACAGATCAAGACCGGTTCGGCGTCGCGGACCGACCGCATCGCCAAGTACAACCAGTTGCTCCGCATCGAGGAGGAACTGGGAACGACGGCGAGGTTCCTCGGACTGCGGGCGATCAATTACAACGGGGAGATCGGGACCGCCGCGGGAAAGTGAAGCAGAGACATGGATGATTGTCGAGTGGCGATTGTCGATTGAAGAATCACCACAAAGGGCACGAAGGCACACGAAGGAGAAGCCAGTTGAAAAACAAAGTGTTGATGATGGTTGCGGCTATCGCGCTTTGCGTGCCGCAAGCGTTGGCGCAGGCGCCACAGGCGAGCCGTGAATCGGTCATGAACTTCTTCACGGCGACGCACATCGCAGACCAGGTGCAGCAGGTCCAAGGCCTGATGATGGACGAAATGGCGAAGAGCCTTCGCGCCATGCTCGACAACGACACCAGGCTCTCGACGGAGGATAAGGACCAGGTGATGGATCTGATGGCTCCGGAGATGCAGGGCGCTGCCACGGTCTATCCAATTTCCGAGATGCTGGACGACATGCTTCCGGTGTACCAGAAGCATTTCACCGACTCCGACATGCAGGCCATCACGACTTTCTTTGAGTCGCCCGTAGGCAAGAAGTTCATCAGCGAAAACGGTCCGATGATGAAAGAAGCGATGGCAGTGATCATGCCGAAGCTGAGCACCCGGATGCAGGCGCAGATGGCCGACATGCAGAAGCGGATGGTCGAGCGGCTGAAGCAGAAACAGGCGGAAAAGAAGCAATGATGAGGGCTGGCCTGGCGCGGTGATGTTTGGCTGCATCTAAGTTGAGGCATGCCATCGCCGCGATTCAGGATTGCCGAACTGCTGCGCAACGGGACCTCACCGAGCAGGATTGCCGGCGAAATGAACATGTCGCTTGGCAGTGTCATGAACCAGCTCTACCGGTTGGTGGGCGAAGGCAGCTTGCGACGATCGGACATCCTGTTCACCCTCGATCCGGCAGCGCGCAAGCAGATCGAAACGATCGTCCAGGAGCGCGGGACGGTCCAGTTCGGCAAGATCCGCCGCTACCTGAAAGATGCGGGCTACGACATCAACGACGATGATCTGCGCCTCTACCTCAAGCTGCGCGACGCGCGCGTCGACTTGGGCGACACCTACGAGCTGATCCGCGACCTCGAGCTCAACCTGCACAAGTTCATCCGCCAAGGCCTGACGAAGGAATACGGCAACGAGAACTGGTGGCGCGAGGGCGTGCCGCTGCACGTCCGCGAAGACTGCGCGCTGGTAAACGAGCGTGACCCGGAGCCCGCCAGCGACCTGTTCTGCTACACCACGGTCATGCACCTGTTCATGGTGCTTGATAAGAAATGGTCAACCCTCTCAGAGTTCCTGCCGCCATCGTTGCGCAGTGACAAGCAGGCGTTCCTCGCCGACCTGAAGCGGCTGAATGGGATCCGGAACAAGGTGATGCACCCGGTCAAGGGCTACGTCATCACCGAAGAGGATTACGATTTCCTTCGCCACCTGCACTCGAACTTCATGCCTGCCGTCAGTGCGGTGATGGAAGCGCCGTCGAAGGCGGAGCCGCGCGAACCGGAACCGCAAGCCGCCTGAAATCCCAAACCATATAATCATCGGTTGGCTCATCGAGCTCGACATCACCGGCGAAACGCCGGTGCTACGGAGAGGAAATGGCGAACCGACCGAAACCACTGGTGTTGACGATCCTGGATGGATGGGGCTTTGCGCCGCCCTCAAAAGCAAATGCGATCTCGCTGGCGCGCAAGCCGAACTACGACAAGTTTCTCGCCGAATATCCGAACACGCTGATCCACACAAGTGGCCGCTACGTTGGCCTGCCGACCGGCCAGATGGGCAACAGCGAGGTCGGACACCTGAACATCGGCGCCGGACGCGTGGTGTACATGGACATCACCCGTATCGACCTGATGATCGAAAATGGCGAGTTCTTCAAAGACCCCACACTGACAGCCGCGATGCAGCACGCGCGCAGTGGCGGGCGGAAGTTGCACCTGTTCGGACTATTGTCGGACGGCGGCGTGCATTCGCACCAGAACCACATTTACGCGTTGCTGAAGATGGCGAAGATGAATGGGGTGGAGCGCGTTTTCGTGCACTGCTTCATGGATGGACGCGACACCTTGCCGACCAACGGCGCGTTGTACATCGAACAGCTCCAGCAGAAAATGCGTGAGATTGGCGTGGGGCAGGTAGCGACGGTCTCCGGCCGATACTACGCCATGGACCGCGACAAGAAGTGGGACCGGGAGAAGAAGGCGTTCGACGCGATGGTGAAGGGCAACGCGGAGGGCGGAAAGCACGCCGACCCGGTGCAGGGGATGAAGCAGTCGTACAACAACGGCGTTACCGACGAGTTCGTGATTCCGTTCGTTGTGACCGACGCAAAGGGACAGCCGGTAGCGACGATCGGCGACGAAGACGCCTGCATCATGTTCAATTTCCGCGCCGACCGGGCGCGGCAGATCACGCGCGTGCTGGCTCGTGAAAGCGGTCTAACGAAAGATGGCGGACGCGACCTGCCTGATGCTGCCGCACTTGACGAGACCATCCCGCGCGCCGACATTCCCAAGAACCTGCACTACATCTGCATGACGCAGTATGACAAGCAGTTCGCCCTGCCCTACGTCATCCCGCCGGAAAAATTGGAAAACATCCTGGCAAATATCATGGCGCAGAACAATATGCGCAACTTGCGGGTGGCGGAGACGGAGAAATACGCGCACGTGACGTACTTTTTCAACGGCGGCTATGAGCAGCCATTCCCTGGTGAAGAACGCAAGATGGTGCAGTCGCCGAAGGTCGCCACCTACGACCTGAAACCGGAGATGAGCGCGGCGGGAGTCGCCGAGGCAGTCACCGACGCAACCGAGCGCGGAGACTTTGACGTCGTGATCGTGAACTTCGCCAACGCCGACATGGTCGGCCATTCCGGCAAGATCGAGCCGACGGTCAAAGCGGTCGAGACAGTCGACATATGCCTGGGCGAAGTCTACAAGGCGGTGCGGCAGCGCGAGGGAGCGATGATCGTCACGGCCGACCATGGCAATGCGGAGATGATGATCGATCCGGAAACTGGAGGTCCGCACACCGCGCATACTACGAATCCGGTGCCGTTCATCGTGATCTCGGGAGAGAAGTTCACGTTGCGCGAAGGCGGAGCGCTGCAGGACATCTCACCCACCATCCTGGCAATGCTGAAGGTTCCTCAGCCGAAGGAGATGACCGGGCACGACTTGAGAGTCATTGGGTAAAAGCCGACAGCACGGATGGCATGAAGCTTCTCATCGTCCTCTATCACCGCTCAGAAATCTGGCGAGCGCCGGAGTGGTTCGCGGAAGGGTTGTGCCGCGAGTTCCCGGGGCTGGAAGTGGTGCGTCGCGACGGCCGCGAGGTCAGCGCGGCGGACTTCGCCGACGCCGACGTGGTGATGAACTGGTCGATTACACTGGAGCAGTTGGCTGCGGCGAAGAAACTGCGCTGGATCCATTCGCCCGCCGCAGCCGTACACCGGCTGATGATTCCCGAACTCATTCGAAGCGACATTGCGGTAACGAGCGCGCGCGGATTGCACGGGCCCGTCGTCGCCGAGCACGTGATCGCGCTGGTGCTGGCGCTGGCGAAGCGCTTGCCGTCGGCCATGCGCTACCAGCGGGAGAAGCGCTGGGCTCAGGAGCTTCTGTGGAAGGAGAATCCGCCGCCACGCGAGATTGCCGGTGCAACCTTGGGCTTGGTCGGCATGGGCAGCATCGGTTCCGAGGTGGCGCGGCTCGCGTCGGCGCTGGGCATGAAGGTTGTTGCCGTGCGCGCGCGCAAGGGAGCATCGGCAGACGTTCGCACCTACGGTCCAGACGGGCTCGAGACAATGCTGGGCGAGGCAGACTACGTCGTGCTTGCGGCGCCGGTTACGCCGGAGACCGTCGGGATGATGAACGCGCAGCGTCTTGCGGCCATGAAGCCGGAGGCATACCTGATCAACGTCTCGCGCGGGGCGCTAGTGGACGAATCGGCATTGCTGAATGCACTTGAAGGTCGAAAGATCGCCGGAGCAGCGTTGGACGTTTTCGAGCACGAGCCACTGCCCCGGGAGTCGCCTCTGTGGGACGTTAAGAATCTGCTGATCACTCCACATAGCGCCGGGCTGACGGAACGATTGTGGCAACGCCACCTGGATTTCATGTGCGAGAATCTGCGGCGCTTCCAGTCGGGTGCAGCGTTGTTGGGGCTGGTCGATAAATTGCGCGGGTACTAAGGTTTTCGGCATCCGAGTTGCAGCAAAAGTGACGGTATAATGGGTCCAATTGTCGGCGGTGCGCGCCTTCCGCCCCGGAAATTTGGGCCTGCCGGTTGTGCGGCGGAAGTTGTGGGAGTTCATGGAAATTCGCAAGAGACTGCAATCGGCACTGGACTCCCTCGAGAGCCACCCGCACAAAACTGCAATCTTCAGTGCGATTGCCGTTCCCGCGACGGTGGCGACGTTTTGGATCACCTATGCTGTTCCTCCGCTGCGCTCGCAAGCACCGGGCAGCCTGTTCCTGATCCTCATATTGCTGTTCTCGGTGTATGGCGGAGTGGTGCCGGGTCTTATCGCTGCGGGCACTTCGCTCTACCTCGTCCATTTACTTCTTCAGATATTTCACCTCGATCCACAATTGCTGCCGGTGGCGAGCTGGTCCCGGGCTGTTTTGTTCATCCTGCTGGCAGTCGTCGTGAGCGTGCTGGAGACGCGGCGACGCAGAGCGCAATCGGAGCTTCAACGCCGCGAACGTTACCTGCGGATGATGATCGAAAACAGCACGGACGTCGTGTCGATCGTCCGGCCCGACGGCACGATTGATTTTGAAAGCGCGTCGCTGGTACGCCTTACTGGGCATCGTCCGGAAGACCTCGTGGGACAAAACGTGTTCCAGTACATCCATCCGGAAGACCAAGCGAGCGCGCGGACGGCATTGGCTCGGCTACTGGCAAATCCGGGAGCTGCGTCGGAGCCGGTGGAAGTCCGGTTCATGGGCGCGGACGGCAGCTATCGAACCCTCGAATCGATCGGCAAGAACCTGGTGGAAGAGCCTGGGGTGCACGGGATCCTGATCCACTCGCGAGACATCAGTGTGCGCAAGCAACTGGTCCGCGAGCGCGAGGCGCGCGCCGAAGCCGAAGCCGCCAAGCGCAGGTACCTCGACCTGGTCCAGGGACTGGAGACGATCGTGTGGGAGGCGGACCCGGTGACGCGCCGCATGACCTTCGTCAGCCGCCGGATACAGGATATTTTTGGATTCGCCCCCGAGACCTGGCTGGAAATGGACTGGATGCAGCACGCCGTGGAGGAAGACCGCACGGCGATCGCCGCCACCTGGGAAGAAGCGGAGCGCACGGGAAATTCGGGATGCGAGTATCGCGGCATAAGTGCCGGCGGACGGGTGTTGTGGTTGCGAATGTTTGCTTCTGCAACGCGCGACGACAACGGCAAGGTATGCCAGTTACGCGGCCTGATAGCCGACGTTACTGAGCGGCGCCAGGCGGAAGCGACATTGCGAGCGACCGAGCGCCTGGCGGCGACCGGCCGGCTGGCGGCGTCGATCGCGCACGAGATCAATAATCCGATGGCAGCGGTCACGAACCTCGTGTACCTGATCGAGAATTGCGCGGGCGAGAACGAGCAAGCCCGGCAGTTCGCGCGCATGGCCCAGGACGAACTGAAACGCATGGCGCACATCACGCGCCAGATGCTTGGGTTCTATCGCGATTCGGCGGACGCGACACGAGTCGATGTTGGCGAACTGCTGCATGGCGTTCTCGAACTCTACGATCGTCGCATCAAGAACAGTGGCGTGACGGTCGAGGTCCGCAACGAGGGCGCGCCGCAGGTGAACGTGTTCGCCGGCGAAATCCGGCAAGTCATTTCGAACCTGTTGATCAATGCGATCGATGCCATGCCGGAGGGGGGACGGATTGTGGTGCGGGTGCACGAGGCACGCGAGTGGTCCGACGGCCAACGGCGGCACGGAGCGCGGCTGGTCATCGCCGACAACGGTCCCGGCATTCCGGAGGCGCTCAAGACGCGGGTGTTCGAACCGTTCTTTACCACCAAGGGACAAAAGGGGACGGGCCTCGGACTCTGGGTCAGCGAAGGAATCGTCCAGAAGCACCAGGGACGGTTGCGCGTCCGCAGCACGCAGAAGGAGGGTCGCAGCGGAACCTGCTTCTGCATCTTCCTTCCCGCAGCCGAAGAGCGGGTGAACGCGACCAGCGCCGCATAATTCCGAATTGATTAATTTGGGAATTGCGGAATCCGGGAATTGCGACTTCCCAGATTCCGCAGTTCGTGTGCTCCTATTTTCCGCCGTTAGCTGAAGCGACCTTCTGCTTCGCATCGTCCGTCATGTAGCGGCTCACGTATGGGAAAACCGGCGTGACTTCGAAGGGCATCTTCTCGCTGGCGGAAACCAGTTGGATACGGGTGCTCTTTTCCAGTTCCACCTGGTCGTTCCAGATGTTCACGTGAATGCGCCCGCCAAGCGGCAGGGCGGCAATCTGGTCGGCATTGCGCTTCTGCAACTGGGGCGCGGACTGCATGAGGGTGTTCATGCGGAGGTGTCCGTCGTACTGCATGGGATTGCCGAGATGCGCGCTGAGCAGGTGCGGCAAGTCCTTCTGGCGATTTTGAAGCGCCTTGAGGAAGAGACCCGCACTGGTCAGCTTGTCGGCGTAAGGCGAGTGACGAAGCAGGTCGAGCGCCTTGGTATCGGCTTCGGCTTCCTCGCGCTTATCGTCGCGCATGTGAATGCGATCGAATACTTTCTCGTCGGGGAAAAGCATGCGGTCGCTGAAGGCGTACTTGGTATCGATATTGTGGCCGAGCACGATGTGCGCGAGTTCCTCCGCCAACACGGTGGCAAGACTGGCCTCGTCCGGAAGAGTGTCGATCAACCCGCGGCTGATGACGATGGTGTGTCCGACGGTGAACGACTCGAGCGGGTCGGTGAGCAAAACGCGCGCGCGGACCTCCGGCTGAATGTCGAGCTTGTTGGTGACGACCAGGTTCGTGATCACCTGCTCCAGCACCTTGTCCACTTCGCCTTCGGGCGCGAGCAGACCGGCTTTTTGCAGGCGCTCCAGAACATTGTCTTCGGCCATGCGCTGCCACTCACGTTGCGCCTCGATCGGCGAGGCGTCCTGCGCGGCTGCACTCCGGTCCTGCACCTTATCTGAATCGACCACGATCGACGAGAGCTCGCTGGAATGAGTGCCGATGCCGTGATCGTATCCCCACAGGCGGGTTTGCGCTTTGAAGCGGAGCTTGCGCGTGATGCCGAGTCCGTACGGCATGGCGGACTCTTCGCTGTACACGTAGGCGGGCAACCACAGGCCCGGCTGCGCGTTCAGGCGCCAGGAATCGAAGTGCAAATAGTGTCCGAAGCGGGGCGGCGGACCGTAGCTGCCATTAAAACGAATGATGTTGTAGTTCTGGTCCTCGACCCAGATGCGGCCGGTAAACCGACCCTGGCCGCTGCCTTTTTTCGGATGAACGTCGAGAACAAGGCAGCGCACGTCGCCGAGAAAATCACGGCGCACGAACTGAAAGTCATAGTGCGAACGGTCGAAAGACTGGCCGTCGAGCACAATCATGCCCATGAAACCGAGCGGGACATAATGGACCTCGTACACGCTGGTGAGGGTGTCCATCATGCGGCGCAACAGACCAGCCTGTTTCAAGTAGGAACGGTCCTTGATCGTTCCGGCGGACATATCGAGCCGGCCCAGGAAATAATGGTCCCCCGATGGCACTGCGCCCAAGTCGGGATCGGGTTTCATGTTCTGGATGTAGGTCTCAACGACGGGCGAGTACTTACGCAGTTCGGTCAGTAAGACCCGCTCGTGGTTGGTCACGTTGTCGACGACCTGGTCCAGCGTGAGCGTATCCGGGGAATTATCCGCCGCGAGCGCCTGACCAGCGGCAAAGCAGGGGAACGCCATGCAAAATATCAGCGCCATGGCGAATAGCTTCACGTTCCGCATCCAAAAACCTCCAGCAACCGGCGGCTAAGCCAGTTGAAATACGATGTGCAGCGTGGCCTCGGAATCGACCGGGCTTCCGCCGCGAGTGGCTGGCTTGAACTTGATCTTTTCCGCCGCCTGGACCGCGGACTCATCGAGTCCGTGACCGAGGCCGCGAACAACGCGCAGGACTTCTACTTTTCCGCTGGCGCGGAAAACGACGCGCAACAGCACCTCGCCCTGCAACTTCAGCGAACGGGCCTCGGCGGTATACGCCGGAGTTGGCTTGGATAGCACTTCCGCCGCAGTTGTTGCCGGGTGCGAACTCGCTGCTGGATGGCCGGTCCCAACGGCAGGCGCGGAGCTGTCGAACGCTGTGCTTCGGACAACCGCGCCATTAGCGTGACCGCCGCCACCGGAGGCGGCCACACCATTTCCGAACCCGGCACTCGCCACAACACCGCGCGCGCCACGGTCACCGCCCGTGCCATTGCCCGAACCTTTGCCGGAAGGCAAGTCGAAGCTCCCGACCTTTGCGATGTTCGGGGCAGCGTTGCTGGTTTTCTCCGCGGCCACGCCATTCGGATCACCGAACCCTCCGGTCTGGACCTTGCTTGCCTCCAGCGTTGTGGTCGGAGTCGCCGAGCTGCCGATGCTGTTGAACGACCCGGTTCTTACGGCCGGACCGGGCTTGGGATCGGTCTTGGCGACCGTAGCGCTTTCAAATACAGGCTTGGTGCTGACCGCCGGCTGCGGCGGCCGGACCTTTGCCTCTATCCGCGGAGGCGCAACGGTAGGCGCCGCGATCTTCGGAGGCGCGACCGGCGTAAGCTCGGCAAGTTTCGGGGGCTGTTGCAGGACCTCGCGCGGCGGTCGCACAAGGGCTGGGGGAATGGTTTGTATCTTGTGCGATATCGGCGCCGGGAGGGTCAGCGGAATCACCATTTGCGTTTCCTGGTGTTCGATGATGGACGGAGTAAGAACGCCCAACTCGATCAACCCAGCCAGCGCGACAGCCTGCACGATCAAGGCGTATCCGCGGTATGCCCAGCGCTTCGGCGGTGGCGCCGGAAGACCCGCAAACATCGGATTTGATTGATATACGTTCAAATGCATTCTCGTGCACGCGAACGCGCCGTCAAGCGCGCCGGGAATAACAACGGATTGGAGGCAAGCAGACTGCCACTCCCGCATCTATATACGATTGGGTAAGCTGTTGAATTGCCGAATGTCAGCTGAGGTATTATCGCATGCGTAAACTTTCCAGTTCCAAAGTTTCACCACATGGAGCATCGGAGTACCGCATGTGAGGCGTACGAGTACACACCCGACCAACCCGTGAGCACCTGCTGGTGCAAGTTCCGAACCCATGTTGCTGCGGGTTGGCACCGGGCTTCGCAAGCAGGGCGCGCGGATTCCGTCATGTTGTCGATATAGTAAACAATGATAGGACGGTGCGGCCGAATGCATTGGACAAGAACGTTACGAACCGGAGGAGTACGCAGGCACGCGCACGACCGCGACTGGCCTAAGGTCGATGATACTTCCGGCGCATGACGGAATCTCTCAACGGCGGAAAATATTACGCGCAAGGGTGGGTTGCGGGAAATTCGTTCTCTGCGTAAATTTGAAGAGTCCAAAAATTAAGGAGAAACTGAATGACTGCACCGAGCCGTGGATTTGAGATCCGGCGCCGCCGGGCCCGCAAGGACAAGATCGAGAAACTCCGCTTGCGCTACCGTAAGGCCGGATCTGCTGCCGACAAAGACGCCATCTTCGAAAAAGTGAAGATCCTCTCGCCCACCATTACTCGCGATCAGTTCGAGGCGCCGCTGAATAAGAAGAGTGCCTAGAGGGCTCTGGGCGTCGGGCTCCGGGCTCAGCACTCAGCACTCAGCACTCAGCACTCAGCAC
>JBOGLI010000791.1:0-1446 GCA_050746165.1 Terriglobales bacterium
CTTCGTTCATGTTCAAAGATTTCGCGAGTAATTCGCATTCTTGAGCCAAAGGCGGCGTCGCGCTACTTCCATTCGCCAGCTTTCTGCAGCTTCTTGATTTTCCGCTTCATCATGTCGCGCTTCAGGCCGGAGATGTGCGAGATATACAGCTTGCCTTTGAGGTGGTCGGTCTCATGCATCAGCGCCCGCGCGAGCAGGTCCTCGCCGGTGTGTTCGAACCATTCGCCTTTCGCGTTCTGCGCGCGCACGGTGGCGCGCTTCGGCCGCGCGACGTTCTCGCGGAACTCCGGAATGCTCAGGCAGCCTTCCTGTTGCGTATGCCGGCCTTCCGTGTGGATGATCTCCGGATTGACGAGCACCAGCTTCGCCTCCGGATCTTCCTTGAAGGTGACGTCGATGACCGCGATCCGTTTCGATATCCCGATCTGCGGCGCCGCCAGTCCCACGCCATGCGCCTCGTACATCGATTCGAACATGTCGTCGAGCAGCTTTTGCAGCTCTTCGTCGAAAACGGTCACGGTCTGGGCGGGCTTCTCCAGCACTGGGTCGCCGAACTTAACAATGGGGTAGATCATGTTCAGGCAATTTGAAATTTCCAAATTTAAAATTTGAAATTTATCAGAGTCGCTCAGTAGTCGCGAAGTTGCGCAATGTACCCTTCAAAATTCCGCTTCGTTTCCCGCAGGCTGTCGCCGCCGAACTTCTCCAGCGCGGCCTGCGCCAGTACCAGCGCGACCATGGCTTCGGCGACCACTCCCGCCGCCGGGACAACGCACACGTCCGAGCGTTCGTACGCCGCCTGCACCGGCTCGCGCGTCGCAAAATCCACCGATGGCAGCGGCCTGCGCAGCGTCGAAATCGGCTTCAGGTACCCGCGCACGATCACGTCCTCGCCGTTGGTGACGCCGCCCTCCAGCCCCCCTGCCCGGTTCGACGGCCGCGTAAATCCCGCGAAGGGTCGCAATTTTTCGTATCCGATCGGGTCCTGCGCGTCGCTTCCATGCGAGACGGCTGCGGTCATCCCGCTGCCGATCTCCACTCCCTTCACCGCCTGGATCGACATCACCGCCGCCGCCAGCCGCGCATCCAGTCGCTCGTCCCAGTTCACGTACGTTCCCAAACCCGGCGGCACCTGGTGGGCGCGCACCTCGAAAACGCCGCCGACCGTATCCGCGGTCTTGTAGACCTGGTCCACCTCGGCCTTCATCCGCTGCTCGGCCTCTGCATCGGCGCAGTTGAGCAGGACCTCATCCCGCTTGGACAGCTCTACGATCTGTTCCCATGAAATTTCATCGCCGCTGATCGAAGCGCCGCCGACGCCGATCACATGGCTGAGCACCTCGATCCCCAACTCCCGCAGCAGCAACTTGGCCAGACCGCCGGCCGCCACTCGCGAAGTGGTTTCTCGCGCCGACGCCCGCTCCAGCACGTAGCGCGCTTCCGGAA
>JBOGLI010000792.1:0-9445 GCA_050746165.1 Terriglobales bacterium
GGATACGTCACCATCGATCGTCCGCACGATCCGGCGGAAAATTCGTCGCTCGGTGGAAATGTCGGCGAGGCGCGTCAGCAGGCGAAGTTTGAGATCACCGATAAAAGCCTCGACTTTCTCGGCTACAAAACGCTCAAGGACCTGCTCGGATCTCTGGGCAAGTCCAATTTCGGGCGGCACGATACGCGCGACATGGCGACCGGAGTGGAGGCGAGTGGCGCGTCGAAGACTTACGAGTTTGGCGATATGCTGAACCTCGACATCACCGCCACACTCTCGAACGCGATCCAGCGCGAGGGCCTGAATGTCCCGCTGAACCTCGAGTACTCCGACCTGCAGGTGCACCAGTGCGAGTACCAGTCGTCATGCGCAACGGTGCTCATGCTCGACTGCTCGCACTCGATGATCCTCTACGGCGAGGACCGCTTCACGCCCGCTAAGAAGGTCGCGATGGCGCTGTCGCACCTGATTCGCACGCAATATCCGGGCGACACGCTCTCGCTGATCCTGTTCCACGATTCCGCCGAGGAAGTGCCTCTGTCGCAACTGGCGCGCGTGAAGGTCGGGCCTTATTACACCAACACGCGCGAAGGGCTGCGGCTGGCGCAGCGCATCCTGCAACGCCAGCGGAAGGACATGAAGCAGATCGTGATGATCACCGACGGCAAACCCTCGGCGCTGACGCTCGACGACGGACGCATATACAAGAATGCCTTCGGACTCGACCCGCTGGTGGTGAGCGAGACGCTGCAAGAGGTCTCGAAGTGCAAGCGCGCCGGGGTGCTGATCAATACGTTCATGCTGGCCAGCGACTACGGCCTGGTGCAGTTCGTGCAGAAGGTCACCGAGATGTGCCGCGGCAAAGCGTACTTCACCACGCCATACACGCTGGGGCAGTACCTGCTGATGGACTACATGTCGCGGAAGACGAAGACGATCCACTGAAATCATTTCTGATTTCCGATTTCTGATTGACCGTGGCACGGGCGTGTCGCCTGTCACGCGGCGTCCCTGAGTACTACCCCTCTCGCCCTCAATCCGCCACGACCGCTTTCGCCACAACCGCATTGAGTTCCAACACCTGCAGTTGCACTTGTTTGATTTCCTTCAGCAGCTCCACCCGCGACTGGTTGTTGTGATACTTCGCGATTTCAATCGCGCCAAAAAGCACCCAGAAGAAGACCGAGCCCAGGAACCAGTTCGCTTGGGGTGTGTTGAAATGCGCTCCGGCCATGTACAGGCTGGGGATCGAGCTGACGATCACGAAGATCCATACCCGCCTCACAGTCCATTTGTTCTGCCGCAGCTTCTTTTCGTTTGCTGCCAGGAGGGATTTCACTTCTTCCTGGTACGCTTCATGGTTGGCGGGTTGCGGCAGGCGTGACAACAGCGCCACGCCGATTCCTTCATTTTGACCTGGCATAAATACCTCCTGACAAGAGTTGCTTCATCTCTCGTTTTGCATAATGGAGCCGCGATTTGACTGTCCCTTCCGAGCACCCGACGACACTGGCGATCTCCGCCAGCGAAAAGTCTTCGAGGAAATACAGCACGAGCACTTCCCGGTGCTTCGGCCCGAGTTCGTTCAACGCGTCGTGAATCATGGCGGCGTCTTCCCGGGTGAATGAAAGGTCACCTGCTTCGTCGAACGTTCCGGCGTGCATTTCCACCGCCCGCTCCCTGGCGACGTGCTGACGGATACGGCTGACGGCGACGCGGTGCGTGATGCGGTAGAGCCATGGCCGCAGAGAACTGGGATCGCGCAAATTCCGGATTCCGCGAAACGCATTCATCCACACGTCATGCAGGACATCGAGCGCCGTTTCGGCGTTGCCGGTCAGCTTCGTTGCGTAATAGAGAAGCGGGCGCTCCATGAGCGAGACAAGGTCCTCAAATGCACTCGGGTCGCCGCCCTGGCAGCGGAGAGCAACCCATTCGTCCTGAGTCCGCCGCGCGCTGTCCGAAACATTCATTCGTGAGTAGGTCGAAGCAGAACCGCAAAAGGTTCAATGGAAAGATGAGACTATAATCGGAACCGACTTTATACACGCGAGGCAATCATGTCGGAACCGACTTATGAGGAACTGAAGGCGAAAGTTGCGGAACTGGAGCGCAAGCAGACGCGGCAGCGCGGGGCGCTGGAGTTTCGCGTCAGCGAAAAGGGCGCGGTGAGCGTGTACGGGATGGGGCGGTTCCCGGTGACGCTCTACTACGAGCAGTGGCAGAGGCTGCTGGAAGCGGCGCCGCAGTTGAAGGAATTCCTGGAAGAGAACAAGAGCAAGCTGAAGCTGAAGAGCCAAGAGTAATTGCGGAATTGCGGAATTTCAAATTGTGGAATTGTGAACTCCGTCGAGAGTTTGTTCAATTCCGCAATTCCCCGATTCAGCAATTCCGCAATCAGCGCACGCTGTGACGCCGGTCACAGCGCATTGTTCGTCTCGGCCCCGATACTGTTCCGGACGCGCACTCTTCTTATCTGGCAGACAGCTAACAGCTAAGACTAACAGCCGCTTCGAGGTGTTCATGGACACTGCCGCCCTTCTCGTGCACAGGCTGCACTTCGCTTTTACCGTCACGTTTCATTATTTATTCCCGCAACTGACGATGGGCCTGGCGCCGCTGATCGTGGTGCTGAAGACGCTGTACCTGCGGACGCACGACGAGCGTTACAACGCGGCAGCGCGCTTCTGGGCCAAGGTCTTCGGGATCAACTTCGTGATCGGCGTCGTGACCGGCATTCCGATGGAATTCCAGTTCGGCACGAACTGGTCGCAGTTTTCGCGCCTGACCGGCGGCGTGATCGGCCAGCCGTTGGTGATGGAGGGCGTCTTCGCCTTCTTCCTGGAATCGGCATTCCTCGGACTCTTTCTTTTTGGCGAGAAGCGGCTCAGCCCGAAGATGCACTGGTTCAGCTCATTCATGGTTTTTATCGGTTCATGGATTTCGGGATTCTTCATCATCGTGACCAACGCCTGGATGCAGCATCCGGTCGCCTACAACCGCGGCGCCGACGGCAGTTTCCAGGTGAGCAGCTTCTGGGGGCTGCTGCTGAACCCGTGGGCGTGGATCGAGTACGCCCATAACATGAGCGGCGCCATGATCACCGGCTCATTCTTCATGGCGGCGATCGGCGCCTTCTACCTGCTCAACCGCAAGCACGAAGAGTTCGGACGGATGTTCGTGCGCGTGGGCGTGATTGCAGGATTGATCTTCTCGGCGCTGCAGATTTTCCCGACCGGCGACCTGCACGGCAAGATGCTGGCGCGGTCGCAGCCGGCGAGCATGGCGGCGATGGAGGCGCTGTGGGAGACGCAGCCGGGCGCTCCGATCGTCATCATGGGCCAGCCCAACGTGGAACAGCGGCGAATCGACAATCCGCTGGCCGTCAACAAAGTCTTGAGTTTCCTCATTTACGGGACCAGCACGGCCGAAGTGAAGGGACTAAACGCGTTTCCGCAGGACGAATGGCCGACCAATATTGAGTTGCTCTACTTCAGCTACCACATCATGGCCGGGCTGGGAACGATCTTCATCGCCGTCATGGTTCTCGCCGCGTTCCTGCTATGGCGCGGCAAGCTGTACAACGCGCCATGGGCGCTGTGGATCGTGATGCTCTGTCTGCCGCTGCCGTACATCGCCAACACGGCGGGATGGATGACGGCGGAACTGGGGCGTCAGCCGTGGCTGGTGTATGGGCTGTTGCGGACCGCGGCCGGTTACTCCACCAACGTCTCGGCCGGCAATGCATGGTTCACGCTGCTGGGATTCACCGGAATGTACACGGTGCTCGCGATCCTGTTCCTGTTCCTGATGCAGCGCGCGATTGCCGCTGGACCGGAGGCGCCAACAGGAGCCGCTCCGGCAACGTGGACGAGTCCTGAACTGGCGCGAGCGGGGAGGAACTAATGGAAACCACATGGTTCTTGCTGGTGGCGTTCATGCTCGTCGCCTACGTTGTCCTTGATGGATTCGATCTGGGCGCGGGCATCGTGTACCCGCTGATCTGCCGCTCCGACCTGGACCGCCGGACGGTGTTGCGCAGTATTGGGCCGGTGTGGGACGGGAACGAGGTATGGCTCCTGGCCGCTGGCGGAACGCTGTATTTCGCCTTCCCGCTGCTTTATGCCTCGGCGTTCAGCGGATTTTATCTGCCACTGAACATGGTGCTGTGGCTGCTGATCCTGCGAGCGATCGGGATCGAATTCCGCATGCATCTTGACGAGCCGGTGTGGACGAATTTCTTCGACGGCCTGTTCATCTTCGGCAGCGCGCTGCTGGCAATCTTCTTCGGCGCGGCGCTGGGGAATGTGATCCGCGGAGTTCCGCTGGGCGCGAATGGCTTTTTCTTCGAACCGCTGTGGACGAACTGGCGTGTAGGCGGAGAAAACGGGATCCTTGATTGGTACACCGTGTTGGCGGGTTTGATGGCGCTGTTCGGATTGATGCTGCACGGGGCGCTCTACGTCACGCTGAAGACATCGGGCGCGTTGAATGCACGAGCGGCCGGCCTGGTGAAACGCGTGTGGCCGATCGTCGCCGTGCTCACGGTCGTCAGCCTGCCGGCGACGATCTTTGCTGTTCCCGACATCCTCGCCAATTACGAGAAGTGGCCGATTGGAGTAGTGATTCCGGCCGTCGTCATCGCCAGCCTGGCTTTGATCATCGTCTATCACCGCCGCGGGAATGAACGCAGCGCATTTCTCTCTTCCTGCGCGTTTTTGGCCTCGATGCTGGGCGGAGCGGCGTTCGCCCTGTATCCCAACGTCCTGCCCTCGAGCCTGGGAGCGGAGTACAACATCACGGTCTTCAACGCTGCCAGCGGTCATCATGCGCTCAGTTGGGGGCTGGTCTGGTGGACGTTCGGGATGGCGATTGCCATCGGGTACTTCGTCTTCATCTACCGCATGTTCAAAGGGAAGGTCACGGTGGCGGAGGGGGAAGGACACTACTGATCGGGTCATCGGGTGATTCGGTCATCGGGTCAACAAAGACAAAAGCAACAGCCACGGATTTCGTGGAGTTGACGCGACCAGAGAAGTCATTCAGGTTTATTGATCCGCGTGCATCCTCGTGATCCGCGGCTCGTTTTGTTTTTGTTGACCCGATCACCCGATGACCCGATCACCCGATATACTGAAAGGTTACTTCCACACGAGGATTCGCCGTTGTCTCATTCCCACGCACAAGCTCCCCAAGGTCCGCAGCCGCTTCCGGGCGTGGACGCCATCGTCGCAGTCGGCTCGGGTAAGGGCGGGGTCGGCAAGACCACGCTCGCCGTCAATCTCGCTATCGCCCTGAGCACGATGGGCCACAAGGTCGGCTTGCTCGACGCCGATGTGTACGGTCCCAACGTACCGCTGATGCTGGGCAGCAGCGTCACGCCGCAACTTACGCCCGAGAGCCGGATCGAGCCGGTGGAGCGCTATGGCCTGAAGGTGATGTCCGTCGGGTTTATGAACCCCGGGGACAAGCCGCTGATCTGGCGTGGACCGATGCTGCACCAGATCATGCGCGAGTTCATGCAGCGCGTGGACTGGGGCAAGCTCGACTACCTGATCGTCGATCTGCCTCCCGGCACCGGGGATGTGGCAATCTCCCTGATCCAGACCGTGCCGCTGACAGGGGCGATTGTGGTGTCGACGCCGTCGGATGTTTCGCTGCAAGACGCTCGCAAGGCGATCGAGATGTTCAAGCAGGTGAAGGTTGACGTGCTCGGCATCGTGGAGAACATGAGCTTCTTCACCTGCCCGCATTGCCATCACGAGGTGGACATCTTCTCCAAGGGTGGCGGTCAGCGTACGGCTGAGCAGTTTGCCTTGCCATTCCTGGGACAGATCGAGATCGATCCGGACATTCGCAAGGGTGGTGACAGCGGCAACCCGGTCACGCTTGCAGGAGAATCGGGCGAGCATGCCAAGTCTCTGTATGAATTTGCGCACCGTGTCCGCGACCGCGTTCAGGAAGTTCGGGCCGCAGCGCCGGATAGCGTGATCGAGATCCAGTGAATTGTGGAATTGCGGAATCGGGGAATTTCGAAATTGAATATTGCCTCTAATGTTTAAATTCCGCAATTTGCGATTCTGCAATTCCGTAATCGAGTAGGTTTGGCACTCCGGAATCTAGACTGCCAGCTTGACTGCCGGGCGTTCGCTTCCTAAAATCAGAAGTGACATTGCATCAAATGCTAAGTTTTTGCATCTAAAGGGATTAGTACGTTTAGGGTATGGCAACCGAAGGACAAATCGGAGCGCGCGAGCACGAGATTCTCACCGCGATTGTAGAGAGTTATATTGCCACGGGAGAACCCGTGGGATCGCGAGTGCTGGCGCGGATGAGCAGCGAGGGGTTAAGCCCCGCCTCCATCCGTAATGTTATGTCGGACTTGGCGGATTCGGGGTTTCTCGAGCAGCCGCACACCTCGGCTGGCAGAATTCCGACTGCGCCGGCTTACCAATATTATGTGGACCACTTGAGCGGGCAGGCGGAGTTGTCGCCGGCCGACGAAAATGTGGTTCGCGGATCGCTTGAGGGTATCAGCGACGTGCACGAGTTCATGGAGCGCACGTCGCACGTCCTGTCGCTGATATCGCGAAACGTAGGGGTCGCGGTGGCGGTCGGCGGACCGAAGAACGCGTTGGACCATGTGTACTTCTCGCGCCTGGGCGATCGCAAGGTGCTGGCAGTTGTAGTAATGAAGTCGGGCGTGGTGCGCGACCGCGTAGTGCGGTTGAGCGGCGACATCTCCCAACAGGAACTGGAGTTCGCCACCCGCTACATCAACGACAACTTTCGAGGCTGGACGCTGCTCGACGTGCGCAACGAGATCGAGCGGCGGGTACGCGAGGAGCGCAATGAGTACGACCAGTTGATGACGTCGATCGACCAACTCTGCAAGCAGGGAGCGCTTACCGCCGAGGATCGTGCGCAGGACGTCTTCCTGGAAGGCGCGGCGAACCTGGTCGCCAACGAGGCGGACCGCGAACGGCTGCAACAGTTGCTGGCGACGCTGGAGGAGAAGGAGCGTGTGGCGCAACTGCTGACGGCGTACCTGGACACGAAGCAGGAGGCAGTACGCGTGGTGATCGGCCTGCAGGAGGCAGCGCCCTACCTGCGCAATTTCGTGCTGATTGGAGCGCCCGCCCGTGTGGGAGGCGAGGTGATGGGTTCGCTGGCGGTGCTGGGACCAACGCGCATCGACTACCAGCATACGATCAACGCGGTGGCATACATCGCGAAGCTGTTCGACAAGGTTCTAAACGAACCGGAATAAAGCCGTATTTCGTATCTCGTATTCCGGATGAACGACGAGGCCAGAGTCAAAGCGCACGAAATACGGCATACGCAATACGTTTACACGTCAAAATTGGAAAGAAGAAGTCATGGCAGGACATAACGGCAAAGCGGAAGATCAGCGGCCTCAGGCGTTGGACCTGGAGCACGAACTTCCCCCCGGGGAAGAAAGTGCACAGGAATCGCCTGAACTGGCGGAGCTGCGGAAAGAACGCGACCTGCTCGTCGATCGCCTGGCGCGACTGCAGGCGGAATTCGATAACGCGCGCAAGCGTGCCGCGAAGGAGCAGCAGGATTATCGGGATTACGCCCTGGCGGACGCGTTGAAATCGCTGCTGCCAATCGTGGACAGCTTCGATCGGGCGCTGGAAACGGACGAGAGCGGAACCGACTTCAAAAAGGGAGTCGAGCTCATCAACCGGCAGTTCCACGATGCGTTGCTGAAACTGGGGCTGCAGCCAATCGAGGCCAAGGGTCAGACGTTCGATCCGAACCTGCACCAGGCGGTGCAGGTGGTGGACACCGACGAATTCGAGGACCACCAGGTGATCGATGAGTTACAGCGCGGGTACAAGTTGAAGGACCGGCTGCTGCGGCCGGCGATGGTGCGGGTGGCGAGAAATTCGAGCAAATAGCTTCAGTTTCGAGTTTCAGTTTCGAGCTGCTTACTTGAAACTCGAAACTGAAACTGTGTAGAAGGGTCCGGGTACAACACTGGCAGTGAATACAAAAAGAGATTATTACGAGGTGCTGGGTGTGCAGCGCACGGCGACGGAGCAGGAGATCAAGACCTGCTATCGAAAGCTGGCGCTGCAGTTCCATCCGGACCGCAATCCAGACGATCCCGAAGCGGCGGCGGAGAAGTTCAAGGAAGTAACGGAAGCGTATTCGGTGCTGATGGACAGCAACAAGCGCGCCGCGTACGACCGCTTTGGACACGCGGCGGTGAGCGGCGTGGGCAGCGGTGGGATTGATCCGACGATTTTCCAGGATTTCGGCGACCTGGGAGACCTCCTGGGCAGCATCTTCGGAATGGGCGGCGGCTTCGGCGACATGTTCGGGGCCGGTGGCGGAAGAGGCAGGCGAGGATGGCAGCAGCGCGGCGGTGACTTGCGTTGCGATCTGACATTGGAATTTGAAGAGGCGGCGTTCGGAGTCGAGAAGAATGTGACGTTCCGCCGCCACGAAGTGTGCGATCAATGCCACGGCACGGGTGCCGCGGCGGGAAAAGGGCCGGTGGCTTGCCGCACATGCGGCGGACGCGGCCAGGTGCGCTACCAGCAGGGATTCTTCGCCATTGCGCGCACGTGCAGCACCTGCCAGGGACGTGGGAGCGTCATTACCGATCCGTGCCAGGGATGCCGCGGCGAAGGACGTCAACTGCGCGAAGTCGGAAAAAAGGTGAAAGTGCCGGCGGGAGTCGAGGACGGCACGCGCATCCGTTACGGCGGGGAAGGCGAAGCCGGCGGCCACGGCGGTCCTGCGGGCGACTTGTACGTGGTGCTGCACGTTAAGGAGCACGCGTTTTTCGAGCGCGAAGGCAACGACCTGCATTGCGCGGTGCCGATCTCATTCGCGCAGGCGGCGCTGGGGGCGGAGATCGAGATCCCGACACTCGACGGCACGCACGTGCTGCGCGTCGCCGAAGGCACGCAGGGCGGCACGGTGATCCGCGTTCGCGGCAAAGGCGTCCCGGTGCTGAACGGACGAGGGCACGGCGACCTGATGGTCACTATCAACGTGCGCACACCGAATAAGTTGACGAAAAAACAGCGCGAAATCCTGCAACAGTTATCGGAAACCGACGGGATCGAGAACCGGCCGGAGCGCCGCACCCTGCTGAGCAAGGTCAAAGACATCTTTGGATAAATTTGGCCGCTACTACGCCTGGTTCCTGCTGATCGCCACTCTGCTGCCGGCGATTGTGCGATTGGCCGTCCCCAGCCGGTTTGCGGAGATGACCAGCGAAAAGATCGCGGATGCCAAGAAGCGCGGACGTCATCGCCTGCTAGGGTGGGTCTCGATCGCCGGGTCCTTCGTTCTCGTTCCGGTTTATATCTTCTACTCGCAGCAGCGCTGGATCGTGGTGGCGTTCGTGATCGGCATCCTGACTGGCTGCGAAATGATCCTGAACGCGCGCAGTCCGGAGCGGGAG
>JBOGLI010000793.1:0-8514 GCA_050746165.1 Terriglobales bacterium
TTCCTCAATTCTGCAATTTGAAATTCCCCGATTCCTCAATTCCGCAATTACTAGTCCCCTGCGGCTGCGGTGACCGCGCGCACTTCCGGCTTCGGCTCGGGTTTTACGACCGCTGGTCCGGAGCGGAACTGGGCGAGCGCCTGGTTCAACCCGTCAATCAGGCGCAGAACCTGCTCGGACTGGGCAAGGGATTCTGACGCGCGCACGGTGTTCCGCTCGGCGACCTGCGACTGGGCCACGGCCATGGATTTGGAGTCGTCGATGTCCTTGGTCTGGCGGCGCGCCGAGCCGGAAATGGTGACGGCCAGATCGGCGCTCTGGCGCAGCAGGGTCGCGATGCCGGTGAATGCCTTGCTGGCGTGCTCGGTGAGGCGGGCGCCGTGGTCGGCGGTACGCGTCGCCTGCTCCATGATGACCACCGCGTCGTTGCTCTCGGCCTGGATGGATTTCAGAAGCGTGACGATGTCACGCGTGGCGGTGCGCGAGTGGTCGGCCAGTTTGCGCAATTCGGCGGCCAGCACGTCGAGCGCCTCGCCACGGCCGCCGCGCGAGGCTTCGAGGACGGCGTTGAGGGCGAGCAGGTTGGTTTCGTGGATGAGGTTGATGATCTCGTAGATCTCGAGAGATCGGTCACCCAGCGACTTGATCTTGGCGGCAGTCGCCTGCATGGAGGAGCGGATGTGCTGCATGCCGTCGGCGGCGTCGCGGACCGAGCGCTGGCCCTGTTCGGAGAAATCGAGAGCGCGGCGGGCAGCGTCGGCGGAAGCATCGGCGTCGACGCTCATCTTGCGTTCCATGGCTGCCAGGTGATCGATCGAGGTGATGGCGGCGACGAAATCCTCGCGCGAACGCTCGAAGGCAGCGGCACTGGCGGCGGCACCGGTTTGCGCCTGCGTGCAAGCCGTCGCGAGGTCCGCGGCATGGAGGCGGAGGCGTTCGAGGCGGCGTGCCAGCGACTCGGCGGCGGCGTTAAACGAATCGGTAAGCGGCGAAAGGCTGGGCACGGTGGAGCGCAGGCGGGCGCCCAATTCTCCACGCCCCAGTTGCGCGAGCGATTCCGTGATGCCGGAGATCTCCTGCTCGACCGCTTCGCGCTCGGCTTCGACCAGCGACAGGCGCGCGAGTTTTTCCGAGGCCGTATTCAGGCTCTCGGCGAGAACACCGAAATCGTCAGGCGTGACTTCGGAGTGGGCGTCATAATCCCCGCCGGTGATGCGTTCGGCGGTTTCGACGACCTCCGAGAGGCGCTTCTGCACGGTGTTGTCGAGCCAGACGAAAAGAAAGATGGTGGCGGCGACAATCAGGAAGGCAGCGCCCAACAGCTCGAACCCGGCGACCGGAGGCAGAATGGAAAAATCGCGCAGGCGAAGGCCGCTGGAGCGCGCTCCGGCGCCGTAGGCCAGGCCGAGCACAGCGCCGAGGGCAACCGTGTTAACTGCAATCGCCCACCACAGAAGGGAGTTGGTACGGCCTTTCATGAATCAGTCTCCAGTCGGCGGTCGCCAGTAGCCAGTTGGGATGTCGGGGTCCATGACAAGCAAATGCTGGATCAACTGGAGACCGGCGACTGGCTACTGATGACTTGATCTTGGCTGTACTGTCCATCAATTTCAGGATTAGGGCAAGGTGAAATTAGGACATGCCCCTTGAGGCGTGAGGCTTGAGTCTTGACGGGCCGAGCCCTCACGACTCACACCTCAGGACTGCTTCCTCAGTCGGCAGCGATATCGGGAGTGGCGTGCAGCATGGTGCGCGGCGGCAACGCGATCTCAGAGTGAGACGACAATGAGGCTTTCATGCCCTGCTACAGCGCGCTGAAGTGCAGAATCACCTCGTGAATGCGCAGCGCCATGTCATGCATCACCGCAATCTGCTCGCGAACATTCGGTGCGAGCAAGTCCGGCTCGAGCAAGAGCAGCTCGGAATTACCCAGAACAGAGGTGAGGGCATTATTGAGGCGATGCCGCATGTCGAGCATGAAACGGCCGAGTTCGGCGTGCATCTCGGTGTTGCCGGTCTCGCCACCGCGTTCGTGGCCGATAGAGCGGAGTAGTTCGCCGGCGAGCAGGACGAGATTATCGAACCAGCCCTCCTGCTGCAGGACAATGATGGCGCGAGGATGAGCGTGCCTCAGGGTGGATGCGGCCGCCGGATCGGGAGCGAGGCAGATGGCGGTCTTACCGGCAGCATCGAGGGAGCGGAGAATCGCGACGAGCGAGTCGAGGGGAGCTTGACCGCAAAGGGCGAGATCACAGGCAGACAGCACACCGTCTGAGGCTTGACCATCGCGCAGCGGAATAAATGCCGCCGGAGGCGATTGCCAGCGCGTCATGACGGTTGCCGCGAAGTCCGGGTCAGAGGAGAAGATTAACAGCGTACTGATAGACACGATCGAAGCTCCCGCCAAATTGATTGCAAGCGACGTGCCACTTGTAAGTCACTGAAATCACGTACGGTGAATCTCAGGCTGAAACGTAAATCTCACCGGCTGTACGTCATACCGAGTGCATCGTGGATCGATAAGCCGCCGGCGTGTTCCGTGTCTCGTGTTCCGTGTTTCGTGTCTGGTGTTCCATGAAGACGGCGGCTGAACCGGAACACGAAACACGCCGAATCCTACTGCGAAGCAGTCGCCACCATGGCGCGCGCTGATTCCCCGATGTTGTAGCGCTTGAGTTTGCGGTACAGCGTCGCGCGACTGATGCCGAGCATCTTCCCGGCGAGGCTCTTGTCGCCATTCACCTGGTTGAAGACGCGCAGGATGGTTTCGCGCTCCAGCGCTTCCAGATCGGTCGGGATCTCGCCGGCAATCGGCTCAACAACCGGAACAGAAATAGACGTGAACGACGCGGCGGCAACAATTTCCGGAGACGAAGACGCGGCGCGGATCGCGGTAGGCAGGTCGTTCAAATCGATAACGCGGCGGTTGCCGAGCGCGATGGCGCGCTCGATGCAATTTTCCAGCTCGCGAACATTGCCCGGCCAGTCGTACCGGTACAGGCACTCCATCGCTGCCGGTGAGATTTGCACGTTCTCGTCGGGCGCGAAGCGGGCGAGAAATGCCCGGGCCAACGTTGCCAGGTCGGACTTGCGCTCACGCAGCGGCGGGATGTGAATCGTGACTACATTGAGCCGGAAATAAAGGTCCTTACGGAACTTCCCTTCCTTGTATTCGGTCTCAAGGTCTCGGTTGGTGGCGGCAATGACGCGGACATCGATCGGCACGGGTGTGTTGCTGCCGACCGGTCGAACTTCCCGTTCCTGGAGTGCGCGCAGCAGCTTGGCCTGCATCTCGAGCGGCAACTCGCCGATTTCATCGAGAAACAGCGAACCGCCGTTGGCGCTCTGAAACAGTCCCGGCTTGCTGCGCATGGCGCCCGTAAACGCACCCTTCTCGTAGCCGAAGAGCTCGCTTTCGATCAGCGTTGGGACCAGCGACCCGCAATCCACGGCGACGAACGGACGCTTCTGCAGCGACCCGCGGAAGTGGATGGCGCGTGCAATTAATTCTTTCCCAGTCCCGCTCTCGCCGGTGATGAGGACCGGCGTGCGCGTGTCCTTCAGGCGGGAAACGAGGCGAAGCACGTCCTGGATGCGGGGCGAGGATCCGTCGATCACGTTGATGTCCTGCTGCGTCGTGAGACGGTCCTTGAGGTATTCGTTCTCCTCTACGAGGCGCACCTTCTCCTTCATGCGCTGCAGCACGAGCTTGAGCTGGCCGGCGCCAAAGGGCTTGACCACGTAGTCGTAGGCGCCGAGGCGCATCGCTTCGACGGCCGACTCGATCGAGCCGTGGCCGGTGATGATCGCGACCTCCGTACGCGGCAGCATGGCCTTGATCTGGCGCAGCAGTTCGTCGCCGGGCATGCCGGGCAGTTGCCGGTCGATCAGGACAATGTCGGGCGAGGCGGTCTCGAGATAGGCGATGGCGGACTCGGCACTGTCAGCCTCCGCGCATTCGAAGCCGAGCGAGGCGCCGATGGTAGCGCAGAGCCTGCGAATGCTCTGCTCGTCATCGACGATGAGAAAACGAAGTCGATATTCTTCGGTCATTGTGGCGCACCTAGGATGTTCTGGACGACATCGAGCAACTGCTGGACTCGAAAGGGCTTTTCCACGCACGCAGCGCCGGTCCGGTGCAACGTGGCGGCAGTCTCCTCGTTGACGATGTCGCCGGTAATGAAAATGACGCGGGAGATAAGTTCGGGACGATGCTCGGCGATCCAGGCGTGGACATCGGCGCCATCAACACCGCCTGGTGTACGCATGTCGCTGACAACACCGAAGTAGCTGCTCTGCTCGAGGAGGCGCAGCGCCTCGGCGCCGTTGATGGCGGTGGTGACGGAGTAACCCGCGCGCTCCAGGGCAGCACGGACGAAGGCGAGCACCGAGGGCTCGTCCTCGATCACCAGCACGGAAAGCTTGGCTTGGGCAACGCTGCTCACGCGTGACCTCCAGCCGCAGCCCTGGCGGCCGCCGCGGCGGCTCCGGCGCCGATGGGCAAACGCACCGTGAACGTCGCTCCCGGTGTAGTGCCGTTGTTGCGACAGAGAATTTCGCCCCCGTGCTCGCGCACGATGCCGTAACAGATGCTGAGCCCCAGCCCGGTCCCCTTGCCGACTTCCTTGGTGGTGAAGAACGGGTCGAAGATACGCTCGGGATAGGCGATGCCATGACCGTTGTCGCGGAAGGTGACCTCGGCCCAGCCGTGGGCGGCGGAGGTAGAGATTTCGATCCGTCCGGCGCGGTCGTTATTCTGCACCGCGTCATAGGCATTGTTGAGGATATTCAGGAAGACCTGCTGGAGCTGGTGCGCGTCAGCCATGATTTCGGGAACTGCGTCTTCGAGCCTCTCGATCACCTGGATTCCGTGGTTCGCGAAGTCGTAGGCGCGCAGCGCCAGCGTGCGGCGCACTACCAGGTTCACCTGGACGGCGTGGCGCTCCGGCGGCGTCTGGCGCGCAAAGCTGAGCAGGTTCTGCACGATCTGCTTGGTGCGTTGCGCTTCCTGCAGCACCACGCGCAGATCGTCCTTGGCTTTGTCTGGAACGTCGGGGTTTTCCAGCAGGAGATCGGTGAATCCGAGCACGGCCGTCAACGGGTTATTGACCTCGTGCGCCACGCCCGAGACAAGCTGCCCGACGGCGGCCATCTTCTCGGTGTGCATGAGCTTGGCCTGGAGCATGGCGGCGTCGCTGATGTCGGTCATTACCACCACGATGCTGTTGACGTTGCCCGCCTCGTCGCGCATCGGACTCAAGTTAATGGAGAACTGCCCGCTCCGCCCCTGTCCCAGCAGGACCGGCAACTCAATGTTGTCCACCTGGTTCCCGGCGAGAGTTTCGGCCAGGCTTTCGGCCAACGCGGAGCGGCGCGGATTAGGCGCCAGGTCGATAAGGCGGCGTCCAAGCAGTTCGTCCTGGGTATAGCCCCCGGCCTCGAAGCAGCGGCGATTGCCGTAGCTGATCAGCCCCGCGGTATCCACCACCATGATCATCGATTGCGTGTTATCCAGAATCTTGCTGTTGAAGTCGCGCTGGCGCTGGAGTTCCGCCTGGAAGGTCTTGAGCTCGGTAATGTCGAGGATCAGTCCGCGGTATTGCGCCACGTTGCCCAGCGCATCGCGCACGGCGAAGGCGTTCTGCAAAGTGTAGATGAGTGATCCATCGCGGCGGCGCAGCGTCTCCTGGTAATTACGCACCATGCCGTGTTCGTGAATTTCCCGGCTGAAGTGCTCGCGCTGCTCCGGGGCGACATAGATCTCGTGCGTGATATCGACGGCGAGCAGATCTTCACGGCAGTCGTAGCCGAGCATGCGCACCAGCGCCTCGTTCACTTCGATGAAGCGCCCCTCCGGCGTGCTGAAGAACAGCCCTTCCTGGATCGTGTCGAACAACTCGCGGTAGCGGCGCTCGGCCTCGCGGCGATCGGTGATGTCCTTGAGCACGTGGATGGTCTGCACGGCGCCGGCGCTTGGCTCAAGGCTCATCGCCGATGGTGTCCGGTTCCCCTCTTCCGTCATGGGCCATGCGCCATGACCCGGTGTATCCCCGCCGCCGTGCACGCGCGAAGTGGAGACCAGGTAGGTGCGGTCGAGGACGGGATGTATGTACTCGTCGCCGCCGCTGACCACGCGACAGAAAGGACAGGCCTCGGCGCCGTGGTCTGCCGCCATGGCGATCATGGCGCGCATGCTGACGCCGATCAGCTCGTTGGGGCTGACGCCGATGAAATCGGCCAACGAGCGGTTCACGCGCAGTACTTTCAGGTTCTCGTCGTGGACCACGATCAGGTCGGTGATGGCGTCGAAAATTTCCATCCAGTGGCGGTTGGCCTGGTCCATGCGTGTGAACAGGCGCGCGTTATCCAGCGCGACGGCGGCATGCGCCACCAGGGCGTCAAGCAGCTTGCGGTCGTCGCTGGAAAGGGGGGCGGGGGGATCGGTCAGGAGAAGGCATCCGATGAATGAGCCGTCGGGGGCATTCATGCGGGCGATGACAATGTTGTTCCAGCCCAGCGAGGCAACGCTGCCTCCCAGCAATTCCGTAGCGGCGCCGCAGACCACCGCCGCCGGATTCGCCTTGACGGACTCGCTTACCATCGCCGCCAGGCTATAGCGGGTGGCGGCATCGTAGTCGCGCGAGCGATCGTAGAGATCGACCAGTTCCAGGCGTTTATCCACGGCAACGCAGAGTGCGGCCGCGTGGCAACCGAACGTATCCACGGCACGGCGCGTAAAACTCTCCCCGAAGTCGGAGAGCCGCAACCTCGAGTTCAACTCCAGCGCTAGTCCCATCAGGATCTCGGAGCGCCGGCGATGCTCGGTCGAGGCGTGCAGGCCCCGCGCTGCCTGCAGCGCAACCGATACCTCGGCGGCGAGACTGCGGGCGCGGCGGACGTCCTCAGCGCTGATATCGCTGGCATCAGCCCGATCCAGCAGGCCGAGTACGCCTAATAGCGCGCCATCCGGACCAGACAGCGGCACGCACAGCACCTGGCGCGTGTCATGTCCGGCGAATCCCACCAGTTCCACGCCCGGCCACTGCAGGATGTCGTTGCTCCAGAACGGGTCGGAGCTGCCCTGCACGCGCAGCGCGAGGCTCGCTGGTAGAGGCTGCCGGAACGGCCGGGTGACGCCGCGCTCGCACAGGCATTGAATTTCGCAAATGTCGTCCTCTGCCACCGCAATGAAGGAACGCTCAAATCCGAGAAACTCGGCCGCACGAACCACAAATCGGTCGAGAAAATCCTGCAGGTTGCCGATCCCGCCCAGCTCCGACGTGATCTCCAGCAACTGCTGCAGTTCGCGGCCGCGCGAATCGGCGCGAGCGTACAGTTCGGCATTGGCAATCGCTAGTGCACCGAGGCTGCACAGCGCCGCCAGCGCCGAGCGTTCCTCGCGATCGAATGGCCGAACACCGGCACGGTACGTCACCAGCGCCCCATTTGCCTCGGGAGAACGCAAGGGCGCGGCTAGCAATTGTCCGGGAGCGGGAAACAGCGTCGCGGCGGCATCGTAGGCGCCGATGGAAACGCCGATTGGCTCGCCCGCCAACTCCGCGCGCGCGGCGATGTCGCCCACAAAACCGATATTCCCGCGCAGGAACTCGCTGTGCACGCTGTTGTTCAGCGCGGGATCGGTCGCAGCCAGCGCCTCCAGCACAAAATGGTCGCCGCGTCGCCGTAACAGGACAACAACATCGACTTCCAGCAGCTCCTGCACGCGCGACGCCAGGCTCGTAACCACGGCGTGGATGTCGAGCTGGCAATGCAGGGCGTGGGCGCAACTCAGCAGCAGGTCGGCGCGACGTCGTAAACGTTCCGCGCCCGCCGAATCAAGCGGACGTCCCGATTCCTGATCGGCGGCTGTTCCGAGCACGGGTTGTTGGTTACCAATCGCCATTTTTCATGACAAGGCGCGGCTCTAGGCTGTCGGCTCTGGGGGCCCGACAGCCGCTACCTGACAGCCGTTCCTGCCTTAATTTCAGTGCGGTAGAACAACATCACGGATTCTCAATTTGAGTCAAGCGGAATGTGGCCCGAAGTCTCACCGAGGTAACGCGTCTCACCGTCTCAAGACGAGACGGAATACGTGCGGCTCCTCTCCCTTTACGCCTCCAACCAGTCGTTTAACGGGTTTGTACATCCGCTTGTCGATGCATGTGTAACGCGTTCTATTAGCAAGACTTTCCCGGCCACCGTAGGTCCGACTCAAGTTTTGACTCAGCTTGAAACTGAAACCGAAACTTTCCATGGCAGAGTGCGTGCATTCTCCAGTTTGGAAGTCTCGTATTTGGAATCTCCGGAGGTCCGGCATGGGCGCCCGCAAGATTATCGTCGCGACGCTGCTCGGATTCACCCTTTCCCTCCCCGGGGTGGTTTGGGCCGCCAGCGGTCGCCGGCTCAAGCACCAGGAATCGCCCAAATTGCCCGAGCTCGCGCGCCGCATCGGCCTCACTGGCACGGTACGACTGGAGATCGAGATCGCCGCCGACGGCACGGTCAAGAGTGACA
>JBOGLI010000794.1:0-5376 GCA_050746165.1 Terriglobales bacterium
TTCCATTACGAACCGCAACTCGACTTCGCTCCCCTTCGGCTTCGACTACTCGTTCGAGGCCGCCGCTTACGCCAAGACCGCCGGCAGCCTGCTGCTGGTGCGTCCGCGCGTGTTGGGCATCAAGACCAGCGCCATCCTGGAGACGAAAGACCCGCGGCTGTTTCCGGTGGAGTTCGACGCGCCCGTGAAAGACACCGACTCGTTCACCATTACGCTGCCTGCCGGCTACGTCGTCGATGAACTGCCGCCGCCGGTGGACGCCGACTTCGGTTTCGCCAGCTACCACTCGCGCACCGAGGCCAAGGGAAACGTCATCGCCTACACGCGCACCTACGAGATCAAGGGCCTCTCGGTGCCGGTGAACAAGCTCGACCAGTTGAAGAAGTTCTACCGCATCATCTACAACGACGAGCGAAGCACCGCCGTGGCCAAGCTGCCGTAGGACAGTCGCCGGAGCCAGTCACGTTGGCGCGCGCGTACTTGAACGGCAATAGCGCGCTAGTTATTGGCGTGCAGTTTTTTGTCCGACCCTGCAGAACCAACACTTTATGCCCGGGTAACCCAGCCCGAAATGGGATTCGCCGGCGAGGAATAATTACGCTTCGGTAACCCTTCCGGCCTCGCCCCCTCCCCCCCCCGGTTATCCAAGGAGTCCAAGGAAAAAGGCCGGAAAATGGAGGAAATCCAAGGGACGGGACGAGGCGCGAGGGGCACGGAGCGAGGAAAGGCCAGCTCGCAAAGAGCCGTCGATGATGTCAAAGAGCAAGGGGGCGCGATTAGAGACAACACACCCTGCACGCCTAAGCGCACAAGAGCAGGATAGGGCTGAGGCGGGAGCTTGTCGGTGATGCAGCGCACGTATGGGTGTGACAAGCCGGGCGAGCCTGGAGGAGGGTAACGTCCCGCCTGTCCCGGTGCGCGTCCGGGATGACAAATCCGAGAGTGTGCTGAGAGCAGCGTGACCGGCGGGGACGCCAGTGCTACGGTCCAGCGCAGCGTGCAGGCGGGACGCGCCCGTTACGGTCGGGCGCTCCCATACGCGCTGCCGATAGACGCTCCCGTTAAGAACACGAGCACGTCCCCGAGGACAAAAAAAGCCGCCGGTCCGAAGACCGGCGGCGATTGCCGAGTAACCGCCGAAGCGGTTAGAACGTGAAGTGAACGCCGAATTCACCCCAAATGGAGCGGGGCGTAAACGTGCTGCTCGGATTGATGAACCCGGCGGGATGACCGAACGTCGAGGCGTCCTGAACGTCGTTTCCGAAATTCGCGCCGTAGTTCGCCCGGTTGGTGAGGTTGAACGCCTGCGCGACCAACTGCAGGTTCATGCCTTCATGAACCTTGATGTTCTTGGCCAACCGCATATCGAGTTGGAAGAACGGGTCTCCGCGGAGCGGCGCCCACTGGGCAGGGTGGCAGGTATGCGTGACGTAATAGCATTTTTGCGCATCCGCGTCCTTGCCGGCATAGGCGAACCAGTTGGTAGGAGCGTCGTTGGGCACGAGCACCGCATTGGCGGAGCCGCCACCGGTGTTGAGCGCGTTCGACGAATTAGCCACGCTATAGGGACGAGCGGACCCAAACTGCAGGATGGGAGCAATCTGGAAGCCCTTGGGCAACGCGAGCACTCCGCTGATTCCAATATGGTGCCGTTCGTCGTTGAGAGACGGGCCCCACTCCCAAGGCGCCAGTGGGTGATAGCTGTCGCGGGCATAGTTACGGAAACTGCCGCCGCCTGCGTCGTACCCTTTAGCCCAGGAGAGCGTGTAGTTCGCGTTGAGAGTGAAGTTGTGGGTCATGCGTTGGCGATAGCTGAAGTTCAAGCCGTCGTAGCGGTTGCGATTGATCGATGCTTCGTCGCGGACACTATTCAACACCGGCACACCGGCTGCGGTGAAAGCGGCGCTCAGCGGACGCGTCAAGGTCGGATAGCCGTTCGCGTCCACCGCCGTAACCACTTTCTGGTCGATGTTGATGGTCTTGTTCTGGTGCAGGCCCAGAACGTGGGTGTATTCCACTTCGACGGCGGAGTTGTTATTGACGGCCCACGTGTAACCGAGGTTGAACTCCTCCGACACGGGATTGCGGTAGTTGGGATCCATCAGACGGCCGACGCTTCCGGGCGCCAGTTGTGTGGACGGCGGGGGCAGGCAAGGCGCCGGGCTCACGCCATACTGCCACTGGCCTAGTGTCAACCCCGTGCATGGCACCGGATCGCTGGCATTGGAGATGCTAAGCACGGTCTGGAACAGTGTCGGATTGGCCTGCTGCTGCATGAACAGCGGGATGTTCTGGAACGAATTGCCGAAGTAGAGACCGAAGCCGCCACGGACGACATGCCTGCCGGCGCCAGTAATATCGTAAGCAAAGCCGACGCGAGGGCTGAAGTCCTTATTGTCATCGTGCGGCAGTTTCGCCACATACGGGCTATTGATCGCCTTCAACTCCTGGTAGGTGCGGCTGCCCAGGATGGAGGACTCGCCGATCACGTTGATGTCCTTGTCCCAGCGCAGGCCCAGGTTCAAAGTGAGGCGGTGTGTCGCCTTCCAGTCATCCTGGAAGTAAAGTCCGACCTGCTTGGTGTGGCTCAGGAAGGTCGGATCACCATTGGAGTACGACATGCCCGAAATCAGCCCGGGGGTGGCAAAGCCCTGCGGGTAGAGCGCGGGATTGTTGAGGATGTCGCTGGGGTTCTTCAGGAAATCAACTTCCAGAGTTGAGTTGTACTCGAAATAACCGCCTTCGACCGGGTTCCAAATGTAGTCAAAACCGGCCTTGAGCGTGTGGGAGCCCACCGTCTTGGAGAAGTCGTCCTTGAACTGCCACTTGCGCTGGACCGACAACTGCGGAACGTTGCCGTTGGTGCCGAACTGGGCCGCCGGGAAGGTGACCAGGGGCGCGCTGATATCGCTGCCAATAAAGTTGCGCCAGTACTGGAAGCCGGCGGTGAACTGGTTGACTGCGGTATTGGAAAGCTGCGAGGTCACGGTGACGTTCGCGATCTGGAGGTGATTCGTGGTGAAATTGCCTTCCGTCAGATCGTAGGTTGAGTTGGATTGATCGTTCAGGCTGTTATTGGCCTGAGAACTGTAGCTGACGTAGGCGCTGTTCCGGTTGTTGATGGTCCAATCCATGCGGCCGTTATAGCGCCATTCATAGAACGGACGCGGGATGGAGGCCGCCGGTTGCGCAGCCAAGCCTGCCTGCTTGGCCAGGGTGAGTTCCGTGAGTGCCTTCGGGTCTTCCGTTTGTTGCGTGCTTTCGCGCTCGCGTTCGATGGCGAAGAACCCGAACAGCCTATCCTTAATAAACGGACCACCGACGGACCCGCCGAAATTCTGGTGACTGTACGAGGGGTGCTGCGAAACGTAACCACCGGTCCCATCGGGGACCTTTTCCGCTGTCTGCATAGCGTCATTGCGGAAGAATCCGAAGACCGAGCCGTGGTAGTTGTTGGTGCCGGACTTGGTGATCATGTTGATCGCCGGCCTTCGGAGCGGCCGTTTTCGGCCGAGAACCGCTGGGTGCTGATCTTGAATTCCTGCACTGCTTCCATGGGCAGTTGCATAACAGCGCCACCGACCGTGTTGTCCTTGTTGTCGATCCCGTTCACAGTGGTGTTGACATTACGTCCGCCCTGTCCGTTCACCGACAGAATTGCGTACCGATTCTTGGTCGGGTCGTACGAGTCGGTGGCAATGACGCCCGGAGCAAGATAGGCGAGGTTGGCGGCATCGCGGCCTGACAACGGAAGGTTCTCAACCTGCGTCGGCGTGATTTCCGTGCTGACGCTGGTTTTGTCAACATCGATGATGGGAGATTCGGCGGTGACCTCGACCGTTTCGTTTTCCGAGCCGGGCTTCATGGCGAAATTTTCCGAGGTGGTGGCGCCGACGGCCAAGACCACGCCTGACGCAGTGCTCACCGCAAAACCAGTCTTGCTCGCCTTGACGGTGTACGAACCGGGCGGCAGTGAGTCGAAGCGGTAATCGCCAGTCGAACTGCTCGTCGCGGTACGTTTGATCCCGTTCTGCTGGTTAGTAATGGTGACCGTTGCACCGGGGAGCACAGCGCCTGTTGCGTCGGAGACGGTGCCGGTCAGACTGGCGGTGGCCGTGGCCTGACCGAATGTTAGAGCACAACTCACTAGCAGCAGTACAAGGACTGCCGCAACAGCTCGAAACGACTGCTTCATCTGTATCTGCATGGAATCTCCTCCGGATTTCTTTTGAATTTACAAAGGGTCGATGCCGGCGATTCAGACCTCGGCGATAAAGGCCACCGACCCACTGGAGTGGTATGCGAAGGTGATCGAGTCCCCCAACCTCTTTGGCCGAATATCGAGCAAATCTGGTTCCATAGGTCGAACGGGTGGAAGGCGTAAGCCATCAGACACTTACGGCCTCGCACGGTTAACGGAATATGGATTCTCATACGACACGAGATGGTGAACGTCCGTGATAGCGGATTTCACAGCCGTCGATGTTGTTCGGGTGGGTACTTATCGTAACTCGGAACTAAGTGACTCAAACCGGCCAGCTAAGCCGGCCAGCGAAACGTCGGCATATCGCGGTACGACATTTGTTGACGCAAGGCTCGGGCGGCAGTCACGCCTCCTGCTCGACTACGCGCTGCCGATGAACACTCCCGTCAGGAAGACGAGCACGCCGCCGAGGACGACCTGGAAGGTTGCCGATAACGGCGGCGTGTCCATGTAGCGGTAGCGGATATAGGAGATGGCGGCGAGTTCGACGATCACGACCGCGGCGGCGACGGCGGTGGCGGGATAGAACGCGCGAATGAGATACGGCAGGGTGTGGCCGATGCCGCCCAAGGTTGTCATCAGGCCGCAGACGAGCCCGCGCAGCCAGGGATGGCCGCGGCCGGTAAGCGAACCGTCGTCGCTGAGCGCCTCGGCGAAACCCATGCTGATGCCGGCGCCGATCGACGCGGCCAGGCCGACGAGCAGCGCGTCGTGCGACCGGTGAGTGGCGAAGGCGGCGGCGAAGACGGGAGCGAGCGTCGAAACCGATCCGTCCATCAGGCCGGCGAGCCCGGGCTGGACGACCTGGAGGACGAACAGGCGGCGGCTGGCTTCATCCTCTTTCTCTCTCGCGCTTTTGGTGAGCTGCTCGCGGCCGAGCTCTTCGGCGGCGGCTTCGTGGCCGCGCTCCTCCATGGCGAGGTTGTCGAGGAGCTGGCGGACGCTGGCGTCCTCGCTGCGGGCGGCGGCGCGCTCGTAGAACATGCGCGTCTCCACTTCCATGCTCTCCGCCTGCTTGCGGACGACGTCGAGGCCTAACGGGCGCGTTAACCAGACCGGCTTGCGCTTGACGAAGCCCTTCACGTCGTCGCGGCGGATGTGCGGGATGTGCT
>JBOGLI010000795.1:0-3856 GCA_050746165.1 Terriglobales bacterium
TGATCGACCAGTAAAAGTCGCCCGTCTCCAGGTAATACTGCGAATACGTAATGCCGGCATGACACTCGGCGACGTTGGCGACATCCTGCCCGGTGGCAATAAACAGCGCCGTAAGCGCGTTGGCCGCGTGCGCCCCATTGTTCGACGATCCGGCCATGAACGACCCGGCCATCTGGATTTCGCGGGCGCGCGCCAGGTCGGCGGTGTCGATGTGCAGGTAGCGCCGCATCAACTCGCGCGGAATCCTCGCCTCCGCGATGACGCGTTTGCCGCGCGTCAGGATCGAATTCATTGCCGAATGTTTTTTGTCGGTTTCGATGTTGCCGGTCAGGTAATACTTCGGCTCTCCGGGATAGGTGGCGCGGATCCACTCGCAGGCGGCGTAGGTCGCCTTTCCCGCCATGTTCTGGCCCGCGGCATCCGCGGTGGCGTAATTGAAGCGCAGGTAGCGCAGCGGCCCGATGGCGAACTGCACGATATTGCGCAGCTTGCCGAAGTGCGTTGTCTTCTCCGCCTGGCGCCGGATCTGGTCAATGTTCTTCTCCACCCAGGCACCGAACTTCTTGGCTTCGCGCGCGTCATGGAACAGGAAGACCGGCGCGCGCTGCATGCCGTCGTCGGTCACCGTGACGGTCACCCCGCCCGATTCCGTCAGTAGCCGCATGCCCCGGTTGTAGCTGGAGACCACGGCACCCTCGGTCGTGGCTAACGGCACGTAGAACTCGCCCTTCGCGTGCTCGCCGTTGACCAGCAGCGGCCCGGCGGCCCCGATCGGAACCTGCGCCACACCGATGAAGTTCTCGACGTTACCCTGTACGACCGACGGATCGAAGGAGTACTGCTCCACGTTCGACAGCTTCGCGCCGGTTTTGCGCGCAATGAAATTGCGCCGCTCCGCCGCGACCTTGTGTGTGTAATCGTTGCGCAGGTCGCGCGGCAAACGGCGCGTGCCCATCGGCAGCCTGACCGCCGGTTTGAGCTCCGGCTTCGGCGCCGCTTCGGGAATGGTGATTGGTTCGCAGACCGGCAGTTTTGCAGGCACTACGCTCGCGCTCATGATGCCTCCATTCGCCCGTGGTTGCGGGTTGCTGGCGGGAGACAGAGTTAGATTAGCCGCGATCATCTCCCGTGCCGCGACTAATTCGCTCAGAGAGGGTCGCCCGGTGATTCCAAAACGGGAACGCTTACGGAGGGCTGGCCGCGTGCAGCGCAACCGGCGCGTTATCCAATACCGGCGCGCAAAAACTATCTTCCAGCGCCTGCTCGACCGTGAACTGCATCACCCGGTCGTAATCGTCGCCGAGAAACGCGCGCAACCGCCGCGCGTCCATCGTGTAGGAACCGATCATGTACGGCAGTGCCTCGGGCGGAACGCCGGAGATGCCCAGCTTCCACATCAATTGCAGCGTCCACCGGCACCAGACGCGTCCGGGCAAGCGGATCACCTTCGCCTTCGCGATGCGCGCGGCCTCGCCCAAGGTAACCGCCGGCCCTTTTCCAGGAACATTGAGCACCACCCGTTCGCGCTGCAGATCGGGGCGGCGCAGCAGGTACGCGATCAGCCGCGCGACATCGTCCACGTGCACGAACTGGAATTCCTTATCGAGATACTGGCCGCCCATCGGCAGCACCAGCGGGAGCCGCACATTGCGGTCGCGCATCCACTTGCCCAGCCGTCCGCGCCCGGTAGGAGTACCGCGCAGCGCGCCGATCAGGTAGTTCTGCATGCTGGCGCCGGCATAGATATGCGGCCGCAGGACGTACGTGCTGCACGCCGCCAGTTTGGCGGATTTTTTCTCCAACAGCGTTTCCGCCTCCTGCTTGTGCATGGCGTAGGCGAGCGTGTGCGCGCCCATCGGATAGTCTTCGGTGACATTCGCCGGCGTGTCGGGCCCGTATACCGAAACGCTGCTCGGATAGATAAAGCGTGCGACTTTCGATCCCGTCCGGTTCGCTTCGGCGATGGCGTCGATCACCCGCTCGGTGCCGCCCACGTTGATCTTCCACATCAGCGGAACGTCGAGCACACCCATGCGTACCGGATCGATGATGAAGGCCAGGTGCACGACCGTGGTCGCGCCGCTCTCGCGAATGAGTTGGACGAATTGCGCGCCCGAGGTTGGATCGGCGAGGTCGATCCTGCGGTACTCAACAGGAATGGATGTTCGAGGCGCGGCCACGTCGACCGCGTACACCTGGAAATCGGAGAGCAGCGACAAGAGGCGCACGCCCAGATTTCCCGCCGCGCCGGTGACGATGACCGCCTGTTTTTCCGACGACATACGCCCTCACCGAAATTCTAGGCGAGGTGCGCGTCATCCGGTACGCCGATTCGCGCCCGGGCACATTTTGGAATTCCCAGATTGGCACCGCTGCTGACCACGGGTCACGTGACCGGCGTCACTGAAAATTGTCTGCACCTGGACCGCCGCAGACATATCGTTGCACGATCAATCTACCGGCCAGGTCTTCGCCTCTTCCAGCCGATGCACGCCCGAGCGGTGCAACGCGAACATCGCTGCCATGACAATCAGCACGAGCACAACGGTCACGCTGAAGGCGAAGCCGAATGTCTGCAGGAACGAAATATGTCCTGTCCCATAAAACGTGTACGTGTGGCCTTCGAACGTGTACGTCTTGCCTGCCATCGCTCCGGCGATCGTCCGCCCTTCGCGGATGATGTACAAAACAATCGCCAGGGTAAGCGTCATGAACCCGATCGCGGCCCACGAAAAACGAAAACGGTTGCGCGACATTGTGAACCTCCTCACCATTGCCTCACTGAGATCCGTATTCAGGCGCTCGCGAACGGCGCCCCCGATGAGCCCTCCGAACTCGCGCGTAAGGAACGTAGCCGTCGGCCATCGTCCTGCCTTTTCCGACGCGGCCATCGCGTCCGCGAAGACGAGTTCCATTTCCGCGCCGAACTCGAGGCGAAACGCGCAGGGATACAGCCGAAGGAGCCATCGATAAAGCGTCCGCATGTTAACCCTCCTCCTGCGCTAGGCGCGAACTGGCCAGCCGCGCCAGGTGCTTCATACGCCCAACTTCCAACTGCAGATTGCGCCGCCCGGTTGGCGTCAGCCGGTAACTCTGCTTACCCCGCGAGGTGTCGTCGTCGGCGCAGCGCTCGATCCACGCCTGGTCGAGCAGGCGTCGCAACGCACCATAGAGCGTGCCCGTGCTCAATACCACGCGCCCGCTGCTCATGGTCTCAACGTCCCCAAGTATGGCGTAGCCGTGCTTCGGTTGCTGCGCCAGGCTGAGCAGGATCAGAAGGACGGGTTCGGAGAGCGGAGCCGATTCCATATATCACCATATGACATGTCGTCAGACGCCATATTGCTCCACATGGATGCCCCTCGCAAGCAAAAAATCTCCGCGTCCTCTGCCTCTCTGCGGGCTCTGCGCTGGTGTTTTGCCTTTTACCGTCCCGCCCGAACTTTCCGCGCTATGCTGCCGTACACAGATTCAGACACCTGTTAATCAAGGAGGGTTCCAAGCGTCATCGTGAGCGAAGGCAGTTATAAAAGGGAGGGCCCGGTGGCAGCAGCCATTGAGCCGACGATAACGGCGACGGCCGATCTGGAAGAACTCTTCCGGGCGCAGCATGCCCGGGTGTTGAAGGCCGCCTACCGCATTACCGGCAGCATGTCGGACGCCGAAGACGTGGCGCAGAACGTTTTCCTGCGCATCGTCCAACGCGGCGACTGCCGCACCGCGATCGCCAACCCGGACAGCTACGTTTACCGGGCCGCGATCAACGGAGCGCTCGACCTGATCCGCCGGCGCCAGCGCGAAAGCGTCGCGCCCGACGGCGAGGTCGAACTGCTCGCCGACGGTCGCTCCACCGAGC
>JBOGLI010000796.1:0-1933 GCA_050746165.1 Terriglobales bacterium
GTCATCGAGTATCCGAGATTGCAAATATTAACGCAGGGCCGCGGGTGGGGTCGTCACCGGCGGGACGCCGGTGCTACGGTCAAAGCAAGCGGCAGTGTAGCGTAACGCACGTGAAACTCGGTAAAGAACTGTAAATGCGGTAGCTTGCGCGGTCCGTGCGAAGATAATAGGGCATCCTATATTTCGCCTATTCGCTGACGAGACCCTGCCGTCTATGAGTATCTCCGAGCTCTTCATTCGGCGCCCGATCATGACCGGACTGGTCATGGCGGCCATTTTGATTTTTGGTATCTTCGCCTACCGCCTGCTGCCGGTCAGCGATCTTCCGAACGTCGATTTTCCAACTATCCAAGTGAACGCCAGCGTGCCCGGCGCGAGCCCCGAGACGATGGCGTCGTCGGTGGCAACGCCGCTGGAAAAACAGTTCTCCACCATTGCCGGCATCGATTCGATGAGTTCGTCGAACTCGCTGGGATCGACGAGCATCACGCTGCAATTCGACCTGAGCCGCTCGCTCGACGGCGCAGCGCTTGACGTGCAATCGGCGATCTCGCAAGTGCAGCGGCAGCTTCCGCCGGAGATGCCGAGCCCGCCGTCGTTCCGCAAGGTGAATCCCGCCGACTCGCCGATCCTGTACATGGCGTTGAGTTCGCCGGACCTGTCGCTGCCGCAGATCGATGAGGCGTCGGAGACGACGTTCGCGCAGCGCATCTCGATGGTATCGGGTGTGGCGCAGGTTTCCGTCTTCGGCTCCGCGAAGTACGCGGTGCGCGTGCAGGTGAATCCCGACAAGCTGGCGACGACGCAGGTTGGCATCGACGAAGTAGCCAGCGCCATCGCCGCCGGAAACTCAAATACCCCGTCGGGCACGCTCTACGGGCAGAGCAAGACCTTCACCATCCAGTCGAACGGGCAACTGAGCGATGCGTCGCAGTTCCGCAACATGGTGGTCGCTTACCGCAATGGCGCGCCGGTGCGGCTGGGCGACCTGGGCACGGTCACCGACAGCGTGCAGGACATCCACAACGTCGGCTGGTATAACGGCAATCGCTCGGTGACACTTGCTGTCTTTCGGCAGCCGGGCACGAACACCGTCGAGGTGGTGGACAACGTCAAGAAGCTGTTGCCGGAACTGCAACAGCAGATCCCGGCCTCGATCAAGATCGACATTCTGCACGACCACTCCGACACCATCCGCGCGTCTGTCGACGACGTGAAGTTCACCCTGCTGTTGACCATCGCGCTGGTCATCATGGTGATCTTCCTGTTCCTGCGGAACATCTCGGCGACGCTGATTCCGTCGTTCGCGCTGCCGATGTCGATCATCGGCACGTTCTCGGTGATGTACCTGCTCGACTACTCGCTCGACAACCTGTCGCTCATGGCGCTGACGTTGTCGGTGGGTTTCGTGGTGGACGACGCGATCGTGATGCTGGAGAACATCGTCCGGCATATGGAGATGGGAAAGTCGCCGTATCGCGCGTCGGTGGACGGCTCGCGCGAGATCGGGTTCACGATTCTATCCATGACGATGTCTCTGGCGGCGGTGTTTATTCCGCTGCTGTTCATGGGTGGAGTGATTGGGCGGCTGCTGCACGAGTTCGCTGTGACCATCGGCGTGGCCATCCTGGTTTCGGGATTCGTCTCGCTGACGCTGACGCCGATGCTGTGCAGCCGGTTCCTGAAGGCCGGAACGCAGGGTCATCACGGCGAACATGGCCGGTTGTACAACTGGACCGAAGGCATTTTTGACCGCGGGCTGCGCGGATACGAGTGGAGCCTGGGCAAGGTGCTCGAGTACAAGTTGGTGACGCTGCTGGCGTCGTTCGCGCTGATTGCCGCGACGGTTTTCCTGTACAGCGCGGTGCATACGGGCTTCATCCCGGACGAGGACCAGGGATTCGTGCAGGTGAGCACGGAGGCTGAGCAGGGC
>JBOGLI010000797.1:0-1922 GCA_050746165.1 Terriglobales bacterium
CGGCACCCGCTTGCTGGCTGGGCTGGGGCGCGTTCTGTGCTGACTCCGGCGACGGTGCCGCCGCGGCGCTCAATGACGGAGCTTCGCCGCCGAACAAGGACTTCATCGCCGATTCAAATGTCGGTCCGTAGGCAAGGCGGTCTTGCAGCGCGAGTCCGACCCGACGCAACTCTGGCATGGGGCTGCGTTCAGCTTGCAGATAGATCGGCTCGGCGTACAGGAGCGCGCGGCCGCACGGAATCACGAGCAGCGTTCCGCGGCGCACGTGCGAGCCCTGCTGGTTCCACAGCGAGAGTTGGCCGGAGAGTTGCGCGTTCTGGTCGATGCGGGCCTCGATCTGGAGCGGGCCATCGACGAGCTTGGTTTTCGGGAAGTCATAGACCACCGACGTGCCGTAGTGCGCGCCGTCGCTCCGCCCGGCGATCCAGCCGATCAGATTGTTGCGGTTCGCCGGGGTGAAGGGCAGGATCTCGACGAACTCGTTTGCGGACTCACCGGGCAACCTCATGAGCACAAAGTTCGGTTCCATCGCCTGCGTCCTCTGCTCGCCCGTCGATCCCATGCCGACCTCGGAGGCGACCGTCCACAAGTCTTCGCGGTTGTAGAAGACCTCGGGGTCGCTCATGTGATAGAGGCCATAGACCGAAGCTTGCAGCTTGAGCAGCAACTCGGGATAGCGAACGTGGCGGCGCAGGTCTGCGGGCATTGCCGAAGCGTCTTTAAATAAGGATGGAAAGATCGCGCGATAGGCAGCGATGATCGGGTCTTCGGAGTCGAAGACGTAGAAGGTGGTGGTGCCGTCGTAGGCGTCGATGACAATCTTTACGCTGTTGCGCATGTAATTGACGGGATTGCCATTCAGCGGATAATGGCTGGAATACGGATACATGTCGGAAGTGGTAAATGCGTCCATCATCCAGAACAAGCGGCCATCGTCGCCGATCACGATGTAGGGGTCGGACTCGAAGGTGAGCAGGGGCGCCAGAGCGGCCACGCGATCACGCACGTTGCGCCGCATCAGCAGGCGGCTCTGCGAGTTGACATCGTCACTGAAGGGCAGCTTCGCCAGATCGTCCTGATCGAAGGCAATGAGGAGACGGCGGAAAAATCCGCCGATGGGAATTCCTCCTGTGCCTTCATAAGAAGTGAGATTATTCGTTTCGCCCTGGGGATAGTTGAACTCCTGCTGCCGCGTCTTGACGTAAACGTCGGTGTTGGTCAGTTCGCCAAAGTAGATTTCAGGACGAGTAACCTGAATGCTCTTTACCGTGCTTTGCACGGGCATATTGCTGAGGATTAGCGTCGGCAGGCCTTCGGAGGTGAAGCCGTTCACCGGGTTCATGGTGATGCCGTAGCCGTGCGTGTAGATCAGCTTCTCGTTGATCCAGTTGCGGCTGCTCTCGGGGAGCTTGTCGACATTCAACTCGCGGGTCGCGAGCATCACCTCGCGCATGGAACCGTCAATTTCATAGCGATCGATATCGATGTCGGGAAAATCGTAGTACGTGCGAATCTCCTGAATCTGGCGCAGGGTGTCTTGCAGGGCACGCCAGTCCCAGAGCCGAATATTCTGGAGGGTCTGCTGGTTATTGGCGGGCTCGGCTGCCTCAACGGTCGTTTCTGCGGGAAATTTCTTTTGTGTGACGCGATCCAGGCCGTAGGCCTGCCGAGTCATTTCGATGTTGTGGGCGATGTAGGGGCGCTCGCGGACCAGTTCGTTGGGCTTAACGATGAAGTTGCCGACATACCATCCGACGATTTGCAGCGCGAAATAACAAACCACCGCCGGAACGAGCGACGCCACCAGCCAGCGCAGGCGAGGTGCGGAAATGGCATTCAGCAGCACGATGGCCGCGCCGGCAATGAGCGCAATACAGACGATGAGGAGGACGGTCAGCGTGACATGCGCGTCGGTGTAGCTC
>JBOGLI010000798.1:0-2838 GCA_050746165.1 Terriglobales bacterium
CAAGAACTTCATACACACCACCTCAGTGAATTTCGAAGACCTGCTTAGTTAGACGGCTGCCCCGGGCTCGGGGTGGCCCGCAGACGCGGGCAGCTACTCCGCTAACTTGTGTAGTAATAAGAAAGTAAACAATATGGAAAGCGGGAAATTCGGCTGCTCTGACCAGCTTTCGATTCCATGGGATTAAGGAGCGAATCGAAGCAAACTCGCCATAGTAACTACTCTCTAACCATGTGCGCCCCGCGACCCGGCCCCCGCCCAAGGTCGCGAATTCGAGAGAGGGAGTACAGCGATGAGGAGAATTCTCGCAGTCACAACCGCGTTTCTGTTCGCGGCCGGTATGGCAGTCGCACAGGACCAGACAACACCGGGTTCGACCACACCCGATTCAACGACACAGCAACAACAGCAGCAGCCGCAGACGCAGCAGCCGTCGCAGTCGACGGACATGAGTAACCAGCAGTCGGTAGGCACCAATGCCGGCTCGAATCCGAGCACGCTGACCGGATGCCTGACCTCCAGCGGCGACCAGTTCAAACTCACCACCGACCAGGGCGCGCAGGTCATCAGCCTGACCGGCGTCGACCAGCAGATGGCCCAGTCGCACATCTCGCACGAAGTTCAGGTGCAGGGCACCAGCTCCGGCAGCAACAGCTTTAACGTGACCAACATCACCGACGTGGCCGACCACTGCGGTCAGGCCGGCAGCCAGTCCAGCGCGGCGACCACCGGCTCCGCCAGCGGCACCGAAGGCGCGGTTGCATCGCCCAGCGCTACGCAGCCGAGCACCAGCGGCGTAGCCACCGAAAACGGCAGCGCGACGAGCACGGAACAGCCGTCCTCGACGCAGAACCCGCCGGAAGCGAATGCTGCCAGCTCCACCAGCAGCACGACCACCACGACGCAGCCGAGCACGACCGGCACGGCGACCGATCAGAGCGCGACGCCCAGCACGACCACTCAGCCGAGCACGACCACTCCTCCGCCGGACCAGCAGAACTCGATGAACTCGAGCACGGACCAGGCGGCGACCAGCAGCACGTCGCAGAGCGCCGCGCCCAGCACGACCGATAACGCAGCCGTTCCGCCGGCCGACCAGCAGAGCAGCGTTGCGTCCAACGCGGGCCAGTCGAACGCCAGCAGCCAGAACCCTGGCGTAGCGACCTCGACCGACCAGGCGCAGACCTCAACCACGACCACCACGACGACCACGGACCAGAACAACGCCGCGACCTCGTCCGATCAGTCGGCCAACAACGGCACGGCTGCCGCGGACCAGGACACCACCGCTACTTCGGCGAACGGTAAGAAGGGCTCGCAGCTTCCGCAGACCGCTTCACCGCTGCCGCTCCTCGGCCTGCTTGGCCTGGGCGGAATCGGCGCCGGTCTTCTCGGCCGCAAGCGCAAGTAACAACATAAGCAGTCGACAATCATGGCGTGCGGTTTCGGCCGCACGCTTTTTTTCTATAAAGGTCTAATTGGCGATTTACCCTTGCCGAATCGGCAATCGGCAATCGACAATCGGAAATGCTTCTCGGAAAGCTTCCCGCCATCTTGGGTGTTTGTCTTACGACAACTCTTGCCGCGGCGCAGGCGCCCCCTCCCTCCCACCAGAACCCATCGCCGATGACCGAGATCGTGCGCCGACATGAACGCGTCGAGAAAACTGAAGTAAAAGGGAAGCGCTGGACGCTTTCGACCGGCACCTTGTTGCTGCCGGATTCCGCTCGGCTTCGCGCCACGATGCCGCTTTACATCCACTTTCACGGCGCTCCCTGGCTGGCGGAGTGGAGCGTGAACCAGCGCGATCCACACGCCGCCGTCATCACCGTGCAACTTGGCGCGGGGTCGGGCGTGTACTCGCAGGCGTTCAAGGAGTCGGTCAAACTCGCGTCACTGCTCGAGGAAGCGGCGCACGACCTCTCGCCCGATCGCTCCATTCAATTTCGGCCGGTGGTGCTGAGTGGTTGGAGCGCGGGCTATGGCGCCATTCGCGAAATCCTTCGCAATCACGACAACTGGAAGCGCATCGACGCGGTGCTGCTAGAAGACGGCATTCACACTAGCTACGTGCCCGACGGCCAGCCCGGTCCGCTCGATCCGGCGCCGCTCGAGCCCTTCATCGAATTCGCGCGCGAGGCGATTGCCGGGCGCAAAACATTCGTTATCCTGCACTCCGAGATTTTTCCCGGCACCTTCGCAAGCACGACCGAATGTTCCGAGTACGTGCTCCATCAGCTCGGATTGGCGCCGCGTCCGGTGCTGAAATGGGGGCCGCTCGGCATGCAGCAGATCAGCGCGGCCGGTGCGGGCAAGTTTCGTGTGATGGGTTTCGCAGGCAACACCGCGCCCGACCACGTCGACTTCATTCACTCAACGAAGACCTGGTTGCGAATGCTGAAATGACCGGGTCTAGACGCAGAGGACGCGGGGGACGCAGAGGGTTGTTATTCTTGAAAGAACGATGAGCAAGGCCGTGCCTGTTTTCTCACTCTTGGTTTTTGTTCTGTGAACTAAAAATCCTCTGCGTCCCCTGCGTCCTCTGCGTCAAAGCCCCGGTACTTAAGCGTGATGGCGAACCAGCTGTTTGGATTTGTTTTGAAATTCAAATCCTCTGCGTCCCCTGCGTCCTCTGCGTCTAGGCCCCGGGTGTTATGGCACGAGCACGATCTTCCCGTACGCTCCACCTTCCATGACCGCCTGGTGCGCGCGCGGTGCTTCGGCGAGCGGCATCTCCTGCCCAATCACCGGGCGCAGCGTTCCGGTTTCCAGGCCGGCAACCAGCGCCGCGTGGATTGATGCCATGTCCTCTTCGTTGACGTTGAACAGCGTCATGCC
>JBOGLI010000799.1:0-3410 GCA_050746165.1 Terriglobales bacterium
GCGGAGGCCCGGAGCGGCTGTACACGCCGTGGACTTACGAAAAGCAGGACACGCGCATGAACCTGCTCTTCCGCGACCACACGCTCTCCGACCTGATCGGGTTTGTCTATTCAGGCATGCCGGCGGCGGAGGCGGCCGCCCATTTCCTTCGCTCCATCCGCGAATGTGCCGAGCCCGTGCTGAGACAGGGCAGGGACGCCGTGGTGCCCATCATTCTCGACGGAGAAAACGCGTGGGAGTATTACCACGAATCGGGACGCGAGTTCCTGCGGCGCGTCTATGAGGGTTTGCAAAACGGCAGCGGAATGGAAGCCGTAACCGTCACCGAGGCCATTGAGCGGCAGAGGGACATTCCCAAGCTAAGCTCGCTTGCGCCCGGATCGTGGATCAATGCCAACTTCGATGTCTGGATTGGCGCTCCCGAAGACAACAAGGCCTGGGACTACCTGGGCGCCGCGAGAACCTTTTACTCCCAAGCGGCGCCGCTCGCCGATGCCCCGCGGCGGCAACTCGCGTTCGAGGAGATCCTCATTGCCGAGGGCAGCGACTGGAACTGGTGGTACGGGCCGGAACACCATTCGGCGAACGACCGCGATTTCGACGAGCTCTATCGAAAGCATCTCTCGAACGTTTACCAGGCGCTCGGCGCGGAGCCACCCCTCTACCTGGCGCAGCCGATCGCCGGCGGGGTGGCGCGCCCGACCTACACTCCCCAGACCGCCTATATCCACCCGCGCGTTACTGCGGACTTCACCCGATATTTCGACTGGATCGGCGCTGCCATGTACACCGCCGACCGGCACTCCGGCGCCATGCACGGCAAGGTGTTCCTGCTCGATGCCATTTACGCCGGCATCGACGAAGACAATCTGTACGCCCGCCTGGACTTCGTGGGCAGCATTCCACAGGACGCGTTCGATCTGGTCGTCACCCTCGAGTGCTGCGCGCCCGGGCAACAGGCGGCACTGGATTCCGGGCCAGGTGGCGGACGCCGAATGGTCGCCGGCGGTCCGCTGTCGTTGCGCATGGAAGCGTCGGTAGAGGATAGGGCGATTGTCCGGTGGCGCATCCGGCCGGTGGAGAGCGATGCGCCTGTCGCAGGCAGCGATGTGCCTTTGAACAATACGGTACGCGTCTCACTGCTGAAGAATTTTGAATTCCAGGTGCCTCTTGCCTTGCTGGGCGCCAGAGTCGGGCATCTGATCCGGCTCCGCTTTACCGTCTGGCGCGATCATTTGCCGCTAGACGCCATGCCCCTCGAAGGCACTCTTGAGATCCCTGTACTCTCCGAAGAGGAGATGGAGGCGGGGACGTACAACTACAGCGCGCACAACTAGGGACAAGGACACGGGACAAGGAAACGCGATATTGGTTTTCCTTTTCCCGTGTCCCTTGTCCCCTCGTCCCTACTTCTGGTACACGAAGTGGTCGCGCCGGTTTTCCTGCCAGCACTGTTCGTTCGACTCAGTGCAGAACGGCTTTTCCTTGCCGTAGCTGATCGTCTTGATGCGGTTCGCCGGAACTCCTAATTGCACCAGGGCGCTCTTGGCGGATTGGGCACGGTTATCGCCCAGCGCCAGGTTGTACTCGGTCGAGCCGCGTTCATCGCAGTGTCCCTCGATCGTGAAGGAGACGTTCGGGTGCTGCGACAGCCACTGCGCGTCCTGCTGCAACGTCTGCTGCGCGTCGCCGCGGACGTCGTACTTGTCGTAGTCGAAGTAGATGTCCTTCACGTTCGCGTTAAACATCTCCTCTTCCGACTGCGAGGGCTGCGGCGGAGCCACCGCGGGGGGCGGCGTTACCGTCACGCGCGCGGTCGCGTCTTGCGTGCCGCCCGCGCCCTTGGCTGTCAGGTGATAGGTCGTCGATTGCGACGGCGTGACGGCTTTTTGCCCGGTCGGCTGAACCGGCTGGCCGTCCAGCGTGACGTCAGTCGCGTTCGTCGTCTGCCACGTCAGGTTCGACGCTTCGCCTGGGTTAACGGTATCCGGACTCGCGCTCAGCGAAGCCGTGGGAGCCGCGGGCGGCGGTGGCGGCGGTGGTGGCGGCGCGGTGACTTTCTTCTTGCCACAGGCGCCGAGCGTCATGATGGCCGCGATGATGAACAGCAGTGTCAGGCACTGCAACTTGCGGTTTTTCACCTCATCCTCCGAATGCGAGCGAACTCGCTAAATACGTGCGAAAGGAACTGTTGAACAGAAAAATGTACACCTCTAGAGGGCAAATGTATCCGTTGAAGCATAGAAATTCGCGGAAGAAGTCTCAAATTGGGCAACATCGAACGGGTTAATTATGCATTTGAGAGCGCAATCGGAGCTGCGATGCAGGCACACCAATTGTGAATCGCCGGTTACTTCCAGCTCCATGCCGGCTGGGTATTCAATCCACCGTGCGTGAGCTGGACCGGGTTGCTGCCGTCGGCCAGCATGCTCCAAATCTGGTCCGAGCCGCCTCTGTTCGATTGGAACACAATGTGGCGGCCGTCGGGCGCCCAGGAAGGGAAGTCGTTGCTGCCCTCGCCGTGCGTCAACTGGATGTACTTCTTGCTCGAGATGTCGAAAACGTAAATGTCCTGGCCTCCCGGCGCTCCCGGCCCGTATTTCCGGTTCCACGAAAACGTTAAGAACATTCCGTTGGGTGACCAGGAGGGCGAAACCGCGTAGCCTTCGTCAGTGAGCTGCTGTGGGTTGGTGCCGTCCGATTCCATTTCGAAGATCTGCGGCAGCCGGTTGCGGCCGGTCACCCACGCGATTTGCGTATTGGTCTTCGGATTCCAGGTGGGCGAGACGTCGGGCCCGTGAAACGCGGTCACGCGCCGCATATCGCCGCCATCCTGGTTGCAAACATAAATTTCAGGATCGCCGTTGCGCGAGGATGAAAACGCAAGGTGCCCGTCTGTCGACCACGCCGGCGAGATGTTGGTTCCGCCGGAGCTGGGGAAACTCACCAGGCGCCCCAATTCGAGCGAGTACATGCGAATCTGCCATCCCGAGCTGGTCATGGAACTGAAGGCGACGCGCGTATTGTCAGGCGAAGGCCGCGGCGACAATGCGATGGTGCCCAGGTGAGTGAGCGGATGCGCGTTGTTGCCGTCGTAGTCCATTACCCAGATTTCCTTGTTTCCGCCTTTCCCGGCGGCATGAACGAAGTAAATCTTGGTTTGAAAAATCGACGCTACGCCCGGGCTGAGGCGGTTCACGATGTCATTGGCAAACTGGTGCGCGATATCGCGCGCGTTATCCGCCGTCGCCTTTTCCCGATACTGCTTGCCGAGGATCTGCGGATTCTCCGCGTTGCTGACGTCGTATAGCCATCCCTGCACGGCAACGTCGCCGTTAACGATGCCGAGATTGCCGAAGGCCAGGTTGTTCGCCTTGGTCGGGTCGTTCGCCCACGCGGCTAGGTTCACC
>JBOGLI010000800.1:0-2010 GCA_050746165.1 Terriglobales bacterium
CGTCCCGGCCTTCCAGAGCGCGGGTCAACAGCGAGCGCTGCGGGTGAGTGGTCGCCTCGTCTGCGGTGATGCGTCCCTCATCCACGAGCATCTGCACGTAGGTGTCATCCCGCGTGATCTGGCTGAGCTCATTGTCTCGCCAGACGTAGGCGCGCGAATCTCCGACATGGCCCACCGCGATCCGTGTCCCGGAAAACAACATCGCCGTGAGTGTGGTTCCCATGCCTTCCAGCGCGCTGTTGGCCTTGACCGCATCTCGGAGCTGTTGATTGGCCTGGTTAACGGCGGCGCGAAACTCGGAGATCAAATCCAGGGAGGAGGCATCCGTGTCGAGCGGCTCAAGCGACGCGATGACGATGTTGCTGGCGACCTCGCCGGCTGCCATACCCCCCATGCCGTCCGCGACCGCAAGCAGCCGTGGCCCTGCATATAGGGAGTCCTCGTTTGCCTCGCGGATCAGACCTCGATCGGATCGCGCGGCATAATGGAGAGTTAAACTCATGAACGCAACTCGAAGACAGTCCGGCCGATGCGAATCGGCGCGCCAATAGAAACAGGTGTTGGTCCGGTCACTTTAGTCCCATCCAGGTAGGTTCCGTTAGTGGAACCTAAGTCTTCTAGCAGCCACTGGCCGCCTCGAGGAGCCAGGTGGGCATGGCGTGTCGAGGCATAATCGTCCGTTAGTACGACAGTGGAATCCTCGGCACGGCCAAACGTGATAGTGCTTTCCTTGAGCGGAATGCGGGTCCCTGCCAGTGCTCCCTCGAGGATCACCAGATGGCGAGGAGTTTTACCTCGTTTGCCCTTCTGCGGCTTGGTGCTGGTCGGAAACTTGACGCCATGTGGAGCAGCGACAACCGAGCTTTGCCGTGCACCAAAGACATCTCGCCGTATTACCCCGACTACCGCGAAGACGAAAACCCACAGCAGTATGAGGAAGCCGAATCGGGCTACGGCGAGAACAATGGCATCAGGCATTCATCAGCCATCCAGTCTGAACGTCAATGTTGTGGTGCCTAACTGAACCACATCCCCGTGCTGCAGCGTGGCAGCGTTCACCCGCGCGCCGTTAACGGTTGTGCCGTTCGTGGAGCCCAGGTCGGTTAAGACCACCCGTCCGCCGTCGAATTCGAGCCGTGCATGCTGCCGTGAAATACCCACATCGGTAAGTCGCACCTGCGAACCTTCACCGCGGCCGATCACGGTGGAACCCACCGCTACCGCGAACTGCCGACCGTCGGCCGCGATCAGGCGGGCCTGGCGATGTCCCATTGGGGCGCCACTTGCTGGGGCGCCGTACCCCTGGTCGTACTGTGCGCCGCCCCCGTAGGGGTCGGCGCCCATAGCGGGGGCGGGTCCGGCACCTGAGACGGGAGGAGCACCGTAGCCGCCGTATCCCTGGTCGCCGTAGCCCTCGGCGGGATACTGATTTTGAGCGTATGCGTCGCCTGCGCCGGTCGTCGGCGCCGACTGCTCGCCGTAGCCCTGCTGCCAGTCGCCGCCGGCCTCTTCCATGCCACCGGTGTAGACCTCAGCAGCAATCCGAAACATGCCGGTATCTAGACCGTCTCCGCGTTCAATCTCGACAATGACGTCGCCGTACACCATCCAGCCCTGCTCGCCGATGAACTCGGCTTGCGTCTGCGCCAGCTCCTGCGCGAGGGGCGCGGCGTATTGAGCAAGCCGATCATGGTCCGGAGGACTCAGGTCGATGATGTACCGGTTGGGTACGAGTGTGCGGCCGCCGCCGAGGATGGACTTATGCGCGTCGGCTTCCCGCTGCATCGCACTCGCGATTTCAACGGGGTGGACTACGCCCTTGAAGACCCTCGCGAACGCCCCTTCCACGAGGTTTTCCAACCTCTTTTCAAAGCGTTGCAGAACGCCCACGGTTCCTCCTGTCATCGGCTACCGAACGATCGTATCGGCGTTGTCAGCCATGGTGCACTGTTTATCCGTTACAGATTAAGACAGATGAGGCAGGTGGTCCCCAATCAGTCGTGTCCACAC
>JBOGLI010000801.1:0-3704 GCA_050746165.1 Terriglobales bacterium
GTCCAGTACCAGGTCGACGTCGCCGCCGAGCAGTCCGCTATTGATCTCGTGCACCAATCGCGCCTCGCCGGTGAGGCGCGAACCATAGTTTGTCGTGTTCAGCTCGTCGAAGTATATGACGCAGCCGGACGGCAACAGCGGCGTGAGGCGCTCCATGACAGTGCGCGCGGACGTATAGAAGTCTGCGTCGATCCAAACCAGGATCGGCTGATTCTGCGTAAAGGAGCTGAGCAGCTGGGGCGTTAGTGTTGCGGCAAAATCGCCCTTGTGCAGTTGGAAGTTCCCGAAGCGACTCGCGCAGGCGTCGTGTAATCGCTGAAAGTCGCCACGGTATGAGCCCGCCACCCAGCGGCCGCCGTCGAGACTCAAATCCGAATCCCGCGGATCCGTCGTCTCGGGCAGTCCTTCGAACGAATCAAAGCCGTGCACGGTCACAGATTCACTCATGCCCAGATACTGCGTCGCGTACAGCAGCTTTACGAACGAGTAGCCTGCCGAAGTGCCGAACTCCAGTACTGCAAACGGCCCGCTGCACGTGGAGCGGAACTCGCGCAGCACTTCGTAAACGTGGTCATAACGGTAGAATTCAAACAGCGCACGGCGCAGCGCCCGCCGGGGCGCGTAGACGAGCTTGAGATAAACGAGCGTCTTCAAGCGATCGCCGGGCAGCACCCGCCCGAGGCCGCGCAGGATTCGCAGCAGCGCCGAACTTTTCGTGTGATAGGACGCGCGCAAGGCGGCGCAGCATACCGCAGCGTGGCTAAGGCAGGTCCGTTACCCGTCTACCGTGGGATCTCCGACGTTCCACGCCCGACCAGGGCCGGGAGGACTCAAAGCGATCAGTCGTGCGCCGTCGCTTCTTGCGACGATCATCATGGTGCTTGTAGTGGCAGCGACAGCCCTTATGCGGGCAGTCCCGCAGTGGCAGCTGGGGTGCTTCGTGCGACAGGAAGCGCCGGCCGCGCAGGTCGCGTGCAGCCTCGCAAGCGTCCGCGGCCGGGATAACCGACACCGAGTGGTAGGGATTGGTGAGGTGATAGTGGCGCGCGCCGGCTGCGAATCGCCGGGTCTCGGTACCGAGCAGTCCCCTGACCGCCGACTTGAAACTATGCCACCGCACGCCACGCCTCTCCCCGCGCAAGGACACGCTCCGGCCCAGTATATCGGGCGGGGCAGGCGTGGTAACGCTAGACGGTGCGTTGCGCCCGCGCGCTTCTCAGCCGATCGGTGGCTAAGGCCTCGAGAGAGGACTGCAAGAAATTGCGATCGCGCTCTTTTCTGATCCGGTCACCGCTTTGGGCAAGGGTGCACCGCGCGTGATGTGACGGACATGGACAGATTTTGTCGCTTCCGGGTGACGCCGCAATTCACCTTATTGTTCATGGACTTATCGTGAAGCGGATCACGACCTGAAGTGAGCCCTGTCGCGGAACGGTGACAGTATCCGAGTCACTCCACTGATCCAATTTCCATGAAGTCTTTTATAAACAAAAGCTTATCAGCATCGGAATAGATATTGCATTAAATGAGGCTGCGGGACTTTCCGGTGCGAGCTGATGCTCAATCTCGGACGGTCCGCAGAGGTTCAGATTCAAAGGGCAAACCCACCGAAAGGTGGGGACGCAAAGCCACCAGTCTAACGGTCCGAGGGACCCAGGATAGTGGGGTTGCCGGATTCGTGCGGTACAGGCACGACTCCGTGAAAAGGCGGCAGTTCCGCTGGGACTGCGTGTTCGCCGCACTCCTCCATCCGCCCGCATCCGTTCGGACGCCAAGGGAAGCGTTGCGTCGCCCGGGCTGCTCGCTACGGGTCGAACGGGGAGGAGATCATGATCAGGGCCAGCACAGGCGCACGCTGCCTCGCAGCCGCGTGGGTAATGTTCATTGCCTGCACGCTCAGCGCGTGCGGCGACGACTCTTCTGAGTCTATTTCGGGGACACCAGCGACGATGGTGGTGGTCGGACAGCCTTACAGGTTTGCGCCCAACGTTGAGGCCAACCCTGATGGGCCGTTGAGCTTCACCATCGCAAATAAGCCCGCGTGGGCCTCATTTGATCCGGCGACCGGGCAGCTCAGCGGTACTCCAACCGCTAGTCAGATTGGCGTGACTCGGGCTATCCAAATCAGTGTCACCGGCCCCTTGCTCAGAGCATCCCTTTCACCATTTTCAATCACGGTCACGCCTGCGACCGACTCAACAACGGCAGCAAGCATTATCCTCTCCTGGCAGGCGCCGACCGACAATAGCGACGGGTCGGCGCTCACCAATCTGGGCGGCTACAAGATCTATTACGGTGAGGCTTCCGGCGAATATTCGAGCTCGATCCGGGTATCCAATCCCAGCGTCACGACGTACGTCGTCTAGAACCTCACCCCTGGGCAGCATTTTTTTTCCGTGACGGCGTACAGCTCGGCGGGCGAAGAGAGTGCCTTTTCGCCCGAGGTGTCCGCGACCCTCGATTAGACCGTAGCGCCCACCGGGTTGCGCAGGCCCAGGCGCTGCACCCGCTGGCGCGCTTGACGCCGATGCAGTGCAGCTGCCGGCGCGGGCTCGACGGCATTCTGTCGAATTGCACGTGCTGCAGCGGGTCCTCGCAAATGCAGAGCGGCGCAGTGCCAGCGTGTGAGCGCACAGGCCCGCGTCCCAAAGAACGTCTGCACAGGGTCAAATGGCCCGTGATCGCGGGAGCAATCGCCAAACGATGCTAGAATTGTGCCGCGACGTCACAGAACGCCAGTCGAAGCTCTGACGTGTGCGGCAAACAACACTAAAACCAGGCATGCGCAGCTATGAAAGTGGGCATCGTTGGATGCGGCGTAATCTTCGAACATCACTTGCGGGCGATCTCCAGCTATCCGCACTGCGAAATCGTGGGCATCGTCGACCGCGATGTCACGCGCGCACGCGCGCAGGCACAACGCTTTTCAGTGCCACACGCCTTTGACACCTTAGCCCCACTGCTGGAGCTGAGGCCGGACGTAGTGCATGTGCTGACTCCGCCCGATTCCCATGCCGCACCGGTGATCGCGGCTTTGGAAGCTCAGGCGCACGTGTACGTCGAAAAACCAATGGCGATAACGAGCAGCGATTGTGACGCCATGATCAGGGCGGCAGAACTAGCCAAGCGTCAACTATGCGTCGGTCACTGTTGGAACTACATTCCCGTGATCGCGCGGGCGCACAAGCTCATCGCATCCGGCCGCAGCGGAGAGGTCGTGCAGGTAGCGGCATCATTCAACTACGATGTCGCGCGCAACCCCACATTCGGCTCCGGTCACTGGTCGAGTGCGCTGCCCGGCGGCCTTGCCGAGGATCTCGCGGTGCACCTGGTTTCCGTGCTCGTACGTTTGCTCGGACCGCCACGACGCGCAAGCGCCATGAGCCGTTCGACTGGACAGATCGCGGGAGCTAAATTTGAGGATGTGCGTGCGGTGCTCGAAGGCGAGCGCGGCCTGGGCACTTTTTCAGTGTCGCTGCGGGGTCGTCCGGACGTGATACTGATCGACATCTGGTGTACCCGCATGCTCATGAGGCTCAACGTCTCGTCTATGTCTTTCACGGTTTATCGGCGCCTTCCGGTGCCGCAGACGATCGGACGCGGCCTGGCAAATGTCGACGTCGCGGCTCAGCTGATGAGCGGAACGATGGGCACGCTGTGGCAGCTATTACGCGGCAAAGTAGACGGCTCGTACGGTATCAAGC
>JBOGLI010000802.1:0-2567 GCA_050746165.1 Terriglobales bacterium
ATCGTAAGCAGATTCTGCCAGCTTCATTGTACGTCCGGTTTTCGTCAATCTGCACTGGCCAGGGATACCTGCCCCGGAATCGCCGCCGATTTCGTCGCCGGTTGCGGATGAGCGAGAAAAGCTGCTATCAACCCGCAGAGCGCGGCAAAGCACAGCCACAAGCCGGGTATCGCCCTGTTACCCGTGGTGTGAATCAGCAACGTGCTGATCGCCGGCGTGAAGCCGCCGAAGATCGCCGTTGCCAAACTGTAGGCGAGTGAAAAGCCCGTTGTTCGCACATCGACCGGCATGACCTCGGTCAGGAACACCACCATGGCCCCGTTATAGCTGCCGTAGATAAACGAGAACCAAAGTTCGACCGCCAGCAATTTCCCAAAACTCGGACTATGGACGAGCCAGAGCAAGGCGGGGTATGCCGTCACCAGCATCAGGAGCGTGCATGCGATCAGCAGGGGACGACGGCCGATCCGGTCGGAGAGCGAACCCATGATGGGCAGCCAGAACAGGTTCGACGCGCCAACGCAGACGGTCACGAGAAGGGCATCGATACTGGCCAGGTGAAGGACCGCGCTGCCAAAGGTCGGTGTGTAGGCCGTGATCATGTAAAAGGACACGGTCGTCATGGTCACCATCATCATGCCGACGAGCACGATCCTCCAGTTCGCCGCCAGAGAGTGCAGAATTTCCGGGACGCGGGGGTGGTGTTTGCGCGCGACAAATTCGTCCGTTTCCTTGAGGGAGCTTCGCAACCTGAACAGGAAGGGAATGATGAAGCAGCCTACGAGTAATGGAATTCGCCAGCCCCATGCCAGCATTTTGTCTGCCGGCAGTGTACGGTTGAGCACTACCCCGATCAGCGCCGCGAACATGACCGCGATCTGCTGGCTGGCGGACTGCCAGCTCACGTAGAAGCCTTTGTGTCCAGGCGTAGCGATTTCGGACAGGTAGACAGAAACGCCGCCCAACTCCATTCCCGCCGAGAATCCTTGCAGAAGGCGCCCCAGCAGCACCAGGAGCGGCGCGAGCAATCCGATGCTTGCGTAACCGGGGATGCAAGCAATCGAAACGATTCCGACCGCCATCAAGGCGAGGGTGAGCATGAGCCCGGAGCGGCGGCCGTGCTTGTCGGTATAGGCGCCGAGCACGATGGCGCCGAGCGGACGCATAAGAAATCCCGCGCCAAAGGTCATCAGCGACAGCATCAGCGATACGAACGCGCTGCCGGATGGGAAGAATGTTTTTCCGATCGCCGCCGCGTAGTAGCCGAAGACCATGAAGTCGTACATCTCGAGAAAGTTGCCGCTCGAGACCCGTACGACCGACCAGATTTTCTCTTTGCGATTGGCTACCACGTCGTCGCTCCTTTGCCGCTGTGCGCGCCGAAACTCATTTACTGACGCCAACAATCTGCTCTGCGGTCACGCTCCCCAGTTCGGTGCGTATTTTGTGCTTGTTGTCGCTGACCGCTTTCCACTGCGGATCCTGGCTGAGTTGCTTGCGGACTTCAGCGACCACCCGCTCACGATTGCCGAGAGCTTCCTCGTCGCGATATCCCAGCACCAGCAACGCCTGCCAGGAGCGACCCGCGTAATACCGATTCACCAGCAATCTCCAGGAAACCAGGACGCCCGCTTTCATCCAGCCTTGCAATTGAGGAATAACGTAGGCGTTTGCGTATTGCACATACTCGTCCGGCGACACCTCGATGGTGTACGGGATGACCACGTAGATGGGTTTCGTTGTCGACGAGACGGCGGGCGATGTCGCATGGCTGACATCGTCAAATTGGTACGTGTGAGCCGACGCGATCAGCCCGGCTGCTCCGCCGGCAAGTCCGGCGGGTGAAGTCTCTTCCATCTTTACCCAATCCTGCAGGCCCTTGTCACCGCTGAAGTCAACCAGGTAGAGGGCGTCCCACGTCTCCGAGTCGACGAAACGGCTGAACAGCACGGAGTATGAGGTGAGCGAGCCACCACTGCGAAGATTCGCCAGCCTCTCCGCCACCCCTCCCGTGAGGGCGTGTCGGAGTTCAGGCCGGTCCGCCGGCTTGCATTGCAAAACGACGGCCAGCGTTCTCGGGCCTGTTTGCTTCAGCTCGGAATAAGGCTGCTGCGCAATTGCGGCTGCACCCAGCCACGACGCCAGTCCAGCCATTTGGACCAGCGCCGCAACCCTGAACCTGCGACTTGGCTTGGACAACCACGACATGACGCGCCCCTGCCTTGCCTCCGTGCCGGTCGCACGATTTTATCGACGGATGGACATCGTAGCGACCTTCGGATTGTCGTAAACGGTAGAGAGTTGGGATAAAAAGCGGTTGAAGCAATCTTAAAAAATCCTTCAGGAGATCGTTCCCGGTCAAACACGTTGATTCTGAACAGGAATTCATGCGGGTTTCACGCCATCTTTAGGTCACGAAATTACGTTCCAGAGCGCGGCGGGTGTACGCGATCTGCGCGTGCTGCGCCGAGAAGACGTGAATAGACCATGGATGAAGGAGATGGCATGAGAATTCGCACGGTGATTTGCCTGGCTGTTGCGGCGCTGGCGACAGCCTTCATATGTAC
>JBOGLI010000803.1:0-2864 GCA_050746165.1 Terriglobales bacterium
GCCGACGACTCCAGCAGCGCCCGCCAAATCTCGCCCGTCACATACTTCGGAAGCAGGGAATTGAACAACTGCTCCGGTGGCTGCGCGTAGATGTAATCCACATTCGCAGTCGCGAAGGTTGCGGCACGACGGTCCGCCTCGGTCGTGTCCGCTGCCTCGACCGAAACTCCGGCGGCGCGCGCCGCCTGTGCATGCGCCTCGCGCTGCTCCGCCGTCAACTCCTCGCTCATGCGGATGTCATGCCCGCCGATCTCCGCGATGGGCAGAATCTCGTCCACCACCAGCCGCTGCGCGATCACCGACTTGAACTCGTTATAGATCAGGTAAACCGAATCGACTTCGCCGCGCGTGTACCGCTCGATCACGCCCTCCGCGAACTGGCGCACGTACTCGAAATCCACCTTGCCCACGACGCCCACGTGCTCGCCGACAATCTGCACCCGCCCGGCGCGCTGTTCCTGGCCGGGTTGCGTAATTGGAAATCTGCGGCGCAGCACATCGCGCCCTTTGCGGCCAATGGCTTCGATATCGATATTTACGCCCGGCTTGGAATCAAGAAAGCGCAGCGCGGCCTTGGTGATGTTTGAATTGAACGCCCCGGCCAGTCCGCGGTCGCCGGTAACGACCAGCACCAGCGCGGTCTGCTCCGGACGCCGTGCCAGCAGCGGATGCTTCGCCTGCCCGGTTTGCGGGTCGTAGATCTCGGCACGTGAAACCAGCGATTTCAGCACGTTCGTCAGCATCTGCCCGTAGGGACGCGCCGAGAGCGCGCGCTCCTGCGCCTTGCGCAGCCGCGCCGCCGAGATCATCTTCATCGCCTGCGTGATCTGCCGCGTGTTGCGTACGCTGCGGATACGCCGCCGGATATCGAGAACATTCGCCATTAGTTAGCTATCAGCTTTTCTTGATTCGTGTTTCGTGTTCCGTGTCTCGAACCGAAACACGCGACACGAAACACGAAACACGGAACACCCTTCTACTTTCCCGCCGTCTTCTTCGTCGCCTGCGGCTTTTCGTTCTGCGCAAGCGTGCTGTTCAGAATCGTCAATTGGCGCGCCACTTCCAGCGTGCCCAGCGCCTGCGCCAGCGCGACCTTATCGGTTGCGCGCGGAAGCTTGCGCGTGTCCTCGATCATCTCTTCGATCTGCTCCAGCGTCATACGTCCTCCATCGGCAATTTGTCGGGAGGACGATACTCGACAAAATTACCAATTACAAATTACTCAATTACAAATTTCCTACGCCTTCGCTGCCGCCGCCTGCCGTTCCGCCACGAACTTTTCCTTGAATTCCTTCAGCGTCTTGTTCATGTCGGCCTTGATCTGGTCGTCGAGTGCCTTTTTGGTCTCGATCGCCTGGAACAGCCCGGGATTCATCGTGTCCACGTATGCGTACAGGTTCTTCTCGAAGTCGCGGCACTGCTCGATCGGCAGATCGTCGATGAAGCCGTTCGTGCCGGCGTAGATGATCATGATCTGCTTCGAGAACGGCAACGGGTTGAACTGGTCCTGCTTCAGGATTTCCACCAGCCGCTGGCCGCGGTTCAACTGCGCCTGCGTCGCCTTGTCGAGATCGCTGCCGAACTGCGCGAACGCTGCCAACTCGCGGTATTGCGCCAGCTCCAGCTTCAGCGTCGCGCCCACCTGCTTCATTGCCTTGATGGCCGCCGAGAATCCTACGCGACTCACCGACAGTCCCACGTTCACCGCCGGCCGGATGCCGGAATTTAACAGGTCGGTCTCGAGGAATATCTGCCCGTCGGTAATCGAAATGACGTTCGTCGGAATGTACGCCGACACGTCGCCCGCCTGCGTCTCAATGACGGGAAGGGAAGTAAGCGACCCGCCGCCCTTGGCGGCGCTCATCTTGGAAGCGCGCTCCAGCAGCCGCGAGTGCAGATAAAAAACGTCGCCCGGATATGCCTCGCGTCCCGGCGGACGCCGCAGCAACAGCGAGATTTCACGATAGGACGCCGCGTGCTTGGAAAGATCGTCGTAAACGGTGAGCGCGTGCCGGCCGGAATCACGGAAGAACTCGCCCATGGCGCACGCCGCGTACGGCGCGATGTACTGCATCGGAGCGGGCTCGGAGGCGGAAGCGGCAACGATGATGGTGTACTCCATCGCGCCGTTGTCTTCCAGCATCTTCACCACCTGCGCGATCGAGGAACGCTTCTGCCCGATGGCGCAGTAGATGCAGATCAGGTCCTTGCCCTTGCTGTTGACGATGGTGTCGAGCACGATGGCGGTCTTGCCGGTCTGGCGGTCGCCGATGATGAGTTCGCGCTGACCGCGGCCGATCGGGATCATGGCGTCAATCGCCTTCAGTCCGGTAGCCATCGGTTCGCGCACCGGCTGGCGGTCGATCACGCCGGGAGCGATGCGCTCCACCGGCAGGAACTCAGTAGTGGCGATCGGCCCCTTGTCGTCAATGGGCTCACCCAGCGCGTTCACCACGCGCCCGATCAGCGCCTCGCCGACCGGAACGCTGGCAATGCGCCCGGTGCGCTTGACCTCGTCGCCTTCCTTGATCTCGGTGTATTCACCGAGCAGCACCACACCGACCTGGTCTTCTTCCAGGTTCATGGCGAGGCCGGACACGCCGTGGGGCAGCGCCAGTAGTTCGCCAGCCATGACCTTGTCGAGGCCGTGCACGCGGGCGATACCGTCGCCCAGGCTGATGACCGTTCCGACTTCGTCCACCGCGATGCGCGATTCGTAATTGTCGATCTGCTCGCGAATCAGTTTCGTGATTTCATCTGCTTTGATTGCCATAAAAAACCAGTCGTCAGTCGTCGGTCGTCAGTCGTCAGCGGAAGTCGCTAACTACTAACTCCTAACTACTAGCTCCTCTTATTCCCCAACC
>JBOGLI010000804.1:0-3624 GCA_050746165.1 Terriglobales bacterium
GACATCGGGAACCTCGCGGCGCATAAGGTTTTGCTGCCGTTCACGGTACTTGCAGCGGCGCTGATCATCCTCAAGCATCACCAGAATATCCGGCGGTTGTTGGCGGGGACGGAGCACAGGTTTGAGCTGAAACACCGATAGGCTATCGGCCATCGGCTGTCGGCCATCGGGCCCGAAAGCTGAGAGCCGAGAGCCGAAAAACTCTCATGAATATTTCCGTCATTGGCGCGGGGGCTTGGGGGACGGCGATTGCAATTGTCGCCGGACGCAAAGGGTCGCACGGCGTCCGGTTGTGGGCGTACGAGAAGGAAGTGCGCGAATCGATCTGCACGCGGCGCACGAACGACCTGTTTCTTCCCGAGGCAAAGATTCCCGAGACGGTGCAGCCGACGAACAGCTTTGAAGAGGCGCTGAGCGGGGCGGAGATCGTGGTCAGCGTGATGCCGTCGCACCACACGCGGCGGTTGTTCCAGCAGATGGCGCCGCATGCCCGGCGCGAGATGCTGTTCGTCTCGGCGACCAAAGGCGTCGACAACGATTCCCTGCTGCGCATGAGCGAGGTCATCGCCGAGGTGCTCGGGGGAGATGTGCGCGTCGGAGCATTGAGCGGGCCGTCGTTCGCGAAGGAAGTGGCGCGTGGGGATCCGACGGCGATCACCATCGCTTCCAAGGACCGCGAATTGGCCGCCACGGTGCAGCGCGAATTCAGCGAGCCGTGTTTCCGCGTGTACACGAATGACGACATCGTTGGGGTTGAACTGGGCGGGTCGTTGAAGAATGTGATCGCCATCGCGGCGGGCGTCTGCGACGGACTGGGGTTGGGGTACAACACGATTGCGGCGCTGATCACGCGCGGGCTGGCGGAGATTACGCGATTAACGGTAGCGTGCGGCGGTCGCCAGGAGACGATGGCCGGATTGGCGGGACTCGGCGACCTGGTACTCACCTGCACCGGCGGATTGTCGCGTAATCGCACGGTCGGCGTGGAACTCGGCAAAGGACGGAAACTCGACGACGTCATCGCGGGCATGCACGGCATGGTCGCCGAGGGCGTACTGACGACGAATGCCGCCGTGGGTCTGGCGCAGAAGTACAAGGTCGAGATGCCGATTACGGAGCAGATGTACGCGATCCTGACGCAGGGAAAGGCGCCGCGAGAGGCGATTCATGAGCTGATGACGCGACGGGGAACCAGTGAGGTCTAGGGTTCGTGAGTGGTCGGTGATCAGTGGTCAGTGATCAGGCGTTTGAACCCTGAATTCTCGGTCATATTTAGAAAAAGCTCAGCGCAGAGACACGCAGAGGTGCAGAGGGCGCAGAGAAACACAAGGTCCCTCGACTCCGGCGCACAAATGCGGCGCGCCTCCGCTCGGGATGACAAACACGTCATGCCGCGCCGCTAGGGATGACATGACACTTGACGAGCCGCCTGCTGATCACTGACCACTGACAGCTGAGCACTGGTTTAATACGGCTGAATGATTCCGCCCATCGAGCGCGACTTCGGCTGCGCTGATTTGTTCTTTTCCTGCCAGGCGGCGATCACGTCGATGTATTTCAGGCCGGAGCCGGTGTTGAACGCCACGACCGTGTCGCTCTCTTTCAGGAATCCGGACTTGCGCAGCTTCTGATAGGCGACGAGGGACGCTGCTCCTTCCGGCGCTGCGAATACGCCTTCCTCGCGAGCCCACTGCTGGAATGCCTGCATAATTTCGTCGTCGGTGGCTTCGACGGCCGCGCCGGCGCTCTGCTTGAGAATGTCAAGAATGATGTAATCGCCGTAGGCCTTGGGCACGCGCAGGCCCGCGGCGATTGTGGAGGCGTTCTTCCAGGCTTCGGAGACAGTCTTGTGTTCGTCCCACGCTTTCGGGATCGGAGCGCAGCCGCTGGCCTGGACGACGATCATCTTCGGGCGCTTCCCTTTCGCGATCCAGCCCAGCTCTTCCATTTCCTCGAATGCCTTCCACATGCCAATCAGGCCAACTCCGCCGCCGGTCGGATAAATGATGGCTTCGGGCAGTTTCCATCCGAGCTGTTCGGCGACCTCGTAGCCCATGGTCTTCTTGCCCTCGATGCGGAACGGTTCTTTGAGGGTCGAAATGTCGAACCAGCCTTCCTGCTGCTTGCGCTCGCCGATGATGCGGGCGCAGTCGGAGATGAGTCCGTCGACGAGGGTGACGTTCGCGCCATAGCTGGTGCACTCGATGTAGTTCGCTTGAGGCACATCTTTCGGCATGAAGATGTGCGCCTCAATGCCCGCCGCTGCGGCGTACGCGGCGAGCGCGCTGGCGGCGTTGCCAGCGGAGGGGATGGCGACCTTCTTCAGGCCGTAGTGGCGCACCATGGTGACGGCGGCGGAGAGGCCGCGCGCCTTGAAGGAGCCGGTTGGGTTGATGCCCTCGTCCTTGATGTAGAGACCGCGCGTGTGGCGGCTCTCGATCATGGGAGTGAAGCCTTCGCCAAGCGTGACCGGCGCGGCATCGGGGAGAACTGGGGCGTATCGCCACATCGAGGCCGGCGCGCCAGCGAGCGATTCGCGGGTGAAAGTCTTCTTCAGCGGCTCCAAGTTATAGCGGACGTAGAGCGAGCCGGCGCACTTCGGGCAGACGGTTTGCGGTTGATCGGCAGAGATGTGCTCGCCGCATTTGGTGCATTCGAGGTAGGAAATTTTGGCCATGAAACCAGCTCTCAGCAATCAGGAATGAAGAACTCGACATTGTAGCTGGAGAGAAAAACATTTCTGAATTCTGATTTCTGATTTCTGATTGAAAAAGCCAGCGTAGAGGGCGCGGAGAGGCAGAGGACGCAGAGAAAACAAAAGGTCCCTCGACTCCGGCGCGCAAAAGAAGCGCGCCTCTGCTCGGGATGACAAAAGCATTAGAGCTTGCTGCGGAGGAGGCTGATGACGTCGTCGGCAGTGATGACGCAGGTGAGTTTCATATCGTCTTCCACGACGGGAAGGGTGAGCAGGTTGTATTTATCGAAGAGCTCGGCGACTTCTTGTTCCGATACTCCGGCGTGGGCGGAGATGAGCGGGTCGATGGTCAGTTGGGCGAGCGGCGTGTCCAACGATGCAAGCACGATTTTTGAGAGGGGAACGGCGCCGACCAACTTTTCGTCGCGTTCGATCAGATAAATCGTACTAACGCTCTCGATGCCACCTTCAAAAGCGCGCAGCATCTCGATCGCGTTGTGGACGGTCGCAGTGTGGTGGATGGCCATGTACTCGGTGGTCATGCGGCCGGCGGCGGTGTCTTCCTCGAACTCGAGCAGTTCGCTGACTTCCTCGCGCTGCTCCGGTTCCATCTCCTCGAGAATTCCCGCCGAGGTTTCCCTGGGAAGGTCGCCGAGGAGATCGGCGGCGGCGTCGGGGTCCATCTCCTCGACGATGTCGGCGGCGTGGTCGGTGTCGAGCGATTCCAGGATGGACCGCTGCAGCTTGGGATCGATCTCCTCGAGCGCTTCCGCGGCCACATCCTCGTCGAGGGATTCGAAGACGGCGCCGCGCTCGGCGGGAGCAAGGTCCTCGATGATGTCGGCGATATCGGCCGGGTGGAGTTTCGCGAGACGGTCGTGGCTGATCTTGAGGCGCACGCGCCGGGCAGGATCGGTTTCGATCAGGTC
>JBOGLI010000805.1:0-6236 GCA_050746165.1 Terriglobales bacterium
GCCCGCAGCCATTCGCGCTGGCTTCGGTGCGCGCCCAGCATCTTCGATTTCAAATCAATCTCCGCGGAGATATCGACGTACAACTCCGGCTCCACCGGCTTTCCAAAAATATCCACTCCCTCCATCACGTCCCAATAGTAAAGATGTGGAATTGCGGCAATCGCCGGCGCGCTGCCGTACTGCGAAACATCGTAATTAGGCGCCGGGGCGAGAAAGCACGCGTTGCGGACCAGCACGCTCGTGTTGTCATGGTCGAGGATGTAGTCGGCCGGGGCATGCGTGAAGACAATCTGCGGCGCGATCTCGCGTACCAGCGCTGTCGCCCGGCGGTTGTGAGCGTCGTCGTTGAAGATACAAAAATCGCTCGAGCCCGCGTAATGATAGGTAGCCCCAAGAATGCGACAGGCGTCCTCGGCCTCGCCCCGCCGCACCCGTCGTACCTCATCCGGCGGCATCTCTTTCGACCCGCAATCGCCCAGGCTCATCGTGGCGGCATGGATCTTGTACCCAGCCTCCTGCAGCAGCTTCAACGTCCCCGCGCACGATATCTCGACATCATCCGGGTGCGCCCCAAACGCCAGCACTACCCGCTCGCCTGATGCGCTGTTCATGACCTCTCTCCCGCCGGCGCGCGTAGCGTCTCGTCCGACCAGTCCCGCCGTGACAGACGCACATACAGCACTGCCGCCACCGCACACCCGCCCGCCAACAGTCCGCCGCCGAGCGCCGCCTGGTGCAGGATCAATTTTCCCGTCCCGAACAGGATCAGGTACACCATCGCGCATCCCAGGATCCAGTCGATGGCATTGCGTCCCAGGTCGCGCGTCTGCGGAATCTCAGGCACGCGCCGCGCGATCTTGCGCCAGCCGCGAGCATCCGGCCGCGCCTTGCGATAGAACTTCAGCAATACTTCGTCGGATTCAGGACGCGTCGCCAGCGTCACCAGCACCCACACCAGCGTGGTCACGCCCGTCGTCGTGATTGCTGTCTTCGCGAAGAGCACCGGCCCGGTGCCGCTGAACGGGGTCGTGTGCGCGCCACCCGAGATTGTTCTCCACAGCCACTCCCACCGCAGTACCACCGCCACCACCAGTGACGTGCACAGCGCCGATATCTCGCTCCACGCATTTACCCGCCACCAGTACCACCGCAGCAAATAGACGGCTCCCGTCCCGGCCCCGATCTCCATCACCAGCTCCCACGCGCCGCCAATCGACATCAGTTGCGCCGAAACCCAGACCGACGCCAACACCAGCACGATGCTGGCGACGCGCGATGCCTTCACGTAATGATGTTCGCTGCGCCCCGGTTTCAGGAACCGCCGGTAGAGGTCATTCACCAGGTACGACGCGCCCCAATTGATGTACGTCGCCACCGTCGACATGAATGCCGCCATGAATCCCGCGATGATAATCCCGCGCCACGCGTGCGGCGTGTGCTCGGTCACCAGGTACATGTATCCCGCCTCGGGATGTTGCAGGCCGGGGTACAGCACGATCGCCGCCAGCGCCGCGATGATCCACGGCCATGGCCGGATCGCGTAATGCGCGATGTTGAACCACAACACCGAGAGCACGCCGTTGCGTTCGTCGCGCGCGCTGAAAATCCGCTGCGCGATGTAGCTGCCCCCACCCGGTTCCGAGCCCGGATACCACACCGCCCACCATTGAATCGCCATGTTCATGATGAACGTCAACGCCGGCAGCAACCACAGCGCCTCCGACGTTAGCGGACGCGAGAAGTCGGGGAAGAACGCCGTCGGATCGCCCGCGCCCGGATGCGCGGCGCGTAGTGCGGCCAGCTTCGCCAGCAGCGCGCCGATTCCGCCCACGTCGCGCACCGCGTACCACGCGATCGTGATTACGATCGCCATCTTCAACACGAATTGAAATAGATCGGTCCAAAGTACGCCCAACAGTCCACCCAGTGTGACGTACAGTCCTGTGAACGGCATCAGGAAGACCAGGCAGATGGCGAGCGCGGCGCCATTGCTCACCCCCAGCGTCGCGACGATGATCGTCGTCATCGCTTTCGTCACCCACCCGAGGATGATGCAGCTCATCAGCAGGCCAAAGTAAATGGCGCGGAATCCGCGCAGGAACGCCGCCGGCTTTCCCGAGTAACGCATCTCGGAGAACTCCGCGTCCGTGATCAGCCCCGAACGCCGCCACAGCCGGGCAAAAAAGAAGACCGTCATCATCCCCGACGGCAGCAAGCTCCACCACAGCCAGTTGCCCGCGATTCCCTGCGAGTACACCAGCCCGGTTACCACCAGCGGCGTGTCCGCCGCAAACGTGGTCGCCACCATCGACGTCCCGGCCAGCCACCAGCTCACCTGCCGCCCAGAGATGAAGTAATCCTCCGTGCTCCCGCTCGAACGCCGGCGAAAATACAGCCCCAGCGCCAGCGTGATGGCGAGATATCCGACAACTCCGGCCCAATCTAAAGCGCTCAAATTCATATCGGAGACGCACAATCAAAAATCAAAAATCGAAAATCAAAAATGATGTTGATTTCATGGCCTCACACCCCCACCAACTCCTGCACATTCACCGCCAGCTTGGTCAGCGTTTCCACCCGCGATCCGTACTTTCCCAGTGTGTTTTCCACCACGCAGTAGTCGAATCCCGGGATCACCAAGTCATCCCATCGGTCCCCGACGCCCCGTAACGCCACGTCCAGCATGGTCACGATCTGCTTTCCCAGCGGTTCGTGGCTGTCCAGCGTGATCGCTCCGAAAAATTCCTGGCACTCCGTATATCCGGAGTTATGCGTTCCCGTGTACGGCTTCTGGCGCGCCAGGTCGATCTTGCGCCCGACCTTTGCCGATACCTCGTCCGCTCGCGCCGCGAAGAATTCCACCAGCGCCTGCTCCTGCAGTCTTGCCGGACTATCATTCGCGGCTATCTTTCGGTACCAGCGCTCGCCCTCCTCGTATGCTGCCTCGACCAGATCGAACCAGTAGCGCTGCTCACTTGTGACCTTCGCCGGCGTATCCACCGCGATCACCGACCGCCGTATGCACGACGTCAGTCCATCGCGTTTCGGCGCCACCCCCACGTGCACCCAGTCGCCCTCATGGATTCGCCGATTCAGAGCCGGCCCAATCAGCGTCCGGTTCGCCGAATTCGCCCCAACCATGATCTGGAAGCCGTCGCGCTCCGATCCAAGCATTCGTCCCACCCACGCGCCCCACGCCGCTACCTCCGTCTCCAGCCTCCCTGGGCGCAACACCGCCAGCATTGCCCGCAGCATGGCGTCGGCAATCGTGCACGCGTCCGCGATCAGCCGCATCTCGATGTCGCTCTTCTCATACTTGACGCGGTAGTACAGCTCCTGCGCGTCCACCACGCCGTCCTTACCGTAGAGTTTTTCCAGGTATTCGACGAGCGCGGCCGGAATCACCTGCCGCGGCGTCAGCAGCGCGATGTGGTCCACCGCCTTGCCGGCAGCGGCAGCAATCACGTCCTCCAACCGCTCGGCGCGGATCGGGTACTTTTCGTCCGCCAGTTGCAGTAGTTCGACTTTGTGCACCTCGGCGCCGGCTCGTCCCGCCAGTTGCTCGGCCACATACCCGCCTTCCAACCCAGCGGCAATATGAAAACCATCGGGCCCAATGACGCCCGCAACCTGCTCGATGGAAACATTGGTATTGCCGCCGAGGTAGGGAACGTCGCCTGCGTACTGCTCGTCGGAAAAGACGAGGCCCACCGTGTGCCCATGCTTTTGCAGGACCTCATTCACGCGTTTCACCCGCGATTGAAACTCCTCTCGCGGTGCGACGTACTCCCGGTCAATGGCCGGCGTGTCCTCCACGATGCGAAGCACTCTGTCAAAGTCGGCTCGATGCTCAACGGGGACCCTGTTCATCCCGGTATTCTGGCACACCAGCTTTCCGGGATGGACATTCCGCTGAACTGCCGTTCCACAGGTGAAACCGTTCCTGACCTTTTTTGTGTTGTCTTTTTTTCTGGCGACCGGCGACCGGCGACTGCTCCGCGTCCTCTGCCCCTCTGCGATCTCTGCGCTGTTGTTTTTGTGGTCGTCTACGGCAAAAAAGAAAGCTCGCCTTAACCGGCGAGCTTTTCTCTTCCCCTGCGTACCCCGCGTCCCCTGCGGTGAAGCAGATTTCCTTTGTGCCCTTTGCGGTTGCTGGAGTTTATTTGCCTTCCGCCACCGCGATGCGGTTCTCGGCGCGCGCGAGTTCGTTCAGCGCCTTGTCGGTGTTCTCTTCGTCGTTGGCGGCCCGCAGATGCTCTTCGGCGCGCTCTTTCGCCTGCCGCGCGCGGTTGACGTCGATCTCCTGAGCGCGTTCGGCAGTCTCGGCGAGGATCGTTACCTTGTTCGGCAGCACTTCGGCAAATCCCCACGCCACCGCCAGCCGGTATTCCATCCCGTCGCCGTGATAACGGATTTCGCCGACCCCGAGCTCGGTGATCAGCGGCGCGTGTCCCGGCAGGACCCCGATGTACCCATCGCGGCCGGGAATCTCTACTTCCGTGACCTCGTCCTTTTCGACGAGCCGTTCCGGAGTGACAATCTCGAGTTGTAGAAGATCAGACATCGTTGCTCGTTGCTGGTTGCTAGTTGCTCGTCACAGCAGCCAAGCCTGGCAACTGACAACGAGCAACTAGCAACGGTTCTTACGCTGCTGCCGCCTTCAACTTCTGTCCCGCCTCGATTACTTCCTCGATCGTCCCCTTCATATAGAACGCCTGCTCGGGGATGTCGTCGTGCTTGCCGTCCAGGATTTCCTTGAAGCCGCGCACGGTATCTTCAACCTTCACGTAGCGTCCCGCCATGCCGGTAAACTGCTCGGCCACGTGAAACGGCTGCGAGAGGAATCGCTGGATCTTGCGAGCGCGGGCGACGATAAGCTTATCGTCTTCGCTCAATTCGTCGATACCGAGAATGGCAATGATGTCCTGCAGGTCCTTGTAGCGCTGCAGGATTCGCTTCACCCCCTGCGCCACCCCGTAGTGCTCCTCGCCCACCACGTGCGGATCGAGAATGCGCGACGTCGAAGCCAAAGGATCAACCGCGGGATAAATGCCCAGTTCGGTCAGTGCACGCGAGAGCACGGTCGTCGCGTCCAGGTGAGCGAATGTCGTTGCCGGCGCCGGATCGGTCAAGTCATCGGCCGGCACGTAAATCGCCTGCACCGACGTAACCGAACCTTTCTTCGTCGACGTAATGCGTTCCTGCAACTCGCCCATTTCCGTCGCCAGGTTGGGCTGGTATCCCACCGCGCTCGGCATGCGCCCGAGCAGCGTGGAAACCTCGGAACCCGCCTGCGTGAACCGGAAGATGTTATCGATGAAGAGCAGCGTGTCGGAGCCTTCCTGGTCGCGGAAATACTCGGCCACGGTCAGCGCGGTAAGGGCAACGCGCAGGCGCGCCCCGGGAGGCTCGGTCATCTGGCCATAGATCAGCGCGGCTTTAGAGTGTTCGGGATCGCCCGGCTTGATCACCCCCGACTCGGTCATCTCCAGCCACAGATCGTTGCCTTCGCGGGTGCGCTCGCCAACGCCCGCGAATACGGAATATCCGCCGTGCTGCTTGGCGACGTTATTGATGAGCTCCATGATGACGACGGTCTTGCCCACCCCGGCGCCGCCGAACAACCCGATCTTGCCGCCCTTCAGGAATGGCTGGATCAGGTCGATGACCTTGACGCCGGTTTCGAACATCTCGGCCGTGGTCGCCTGCTCGTCGAATGCCGGAGCGAGACGATGAATCGGATTGCGCTGCTTCGCCTGGATCGGCCCAAGCTTGTCCACCGGCTCGCCGATCACGTTCATGACGCGCCCGAGCGTACCCTTGCCCACCGGCACCGAAATCGGCCCGCCCAAGTCAATCGCCTTCATGCCGCGCACCATGCCTTCGGTCGGCTCCATGGCGACGCAGCGCACGCGCCCCTCGCCAAGATGCTGCTGCACTTCCAGGACAACGTTAATGGGCGTCGGCACCTGGAACCCATCGCTGACCACGCGTAGCGCCTGGTAAATCGGCGGCATCGTGGCTTCTTCGAATTGCACGTCGACCGCGGGTCCCGCGATCTGAATCACGCTTCCAGTATTTTCAGTAGCCATAAGTTCGTCTTGAGTGCCTTAGTATTTCAGTACGTCAGTATTTCAGCCGCTGAACTACTGAGAAACTGAAATACTGACTAACTTTTACAGCGCCGCTGCGCAGCTTACGATCTCGATGATTTCATTCGTAATCTTCGCCTGGCG
>JBOGLI010000806.1:0-2501 GCA_050746165.1 Terriglobales bacterium
GATGAGAAATAGCGCGAGGTCACCGTCTTTTTGCGGGTGAAGAACTCGACTGCATCCGTCCCGTGGACATGCAAGTCTCCGAAGAAAGAATCCTTCCAGCCGGAGAAGGGGAAATAAGCAGGTGAGGCGGCGACGCCGATGTTGACGCCCACCATGCCGACTTCGACGCGGCGGCTGTACTCGCGCACCGCGGCGCCGTTTTCGGTGAAGATGGACGTGCCGTTGCCGCGCGGGTCGTTGTTGACGAGGGCGATGGCTTCGTCGAGCGAGTCGACGTGCATGACCGAGAGCACGGGACCAAAAATCTCGTCGCGCGCGGCGCTCATCTCCGGCTTCACTTGATCAAGAATTGTGGGTCCGACGAAGTTGCCGCCGGCGGGGGTGTTTTTCGGGCGGCGGCCATCGACCAGCAATTTCGCACCTTCCTTGATTCCGTTTTCGATGGCGTCGTGAACGCGGTCACAGGCAGCAGCTGAAATCACCGGCCCAAGGCTGGATTTCGGATCGCGGCCATCGCCGGCAATCAGCTTTTCGGCCTCCGCCTTCAACTTGTCCATGATCGCTTCGCGCGCCGATCCGACCGTGACCAGCACCGAACCGGCCATGCAGCGCTGTCCGGCGTTGCCGAAGGCGCTGCCGAGAACATTCGAAACCGTTTTGTCGACGACCGCGTCGGACATCACGACCATGTAGTTCTTGGCGCCGCCGAGGGCCTGCACGCGCTTTTCTTTTTCCGCGGCGCGCCGGTAAATGTACCTGGCGGTGTTGACCGAGCCTACGAAGGAGACCGCGTTGATACCCGGACTGTCGAGAATGGCGTTCACGACGTCGTGCGCGCCATGCACTAGGTTGACGACGCTGCGCGGCAACTTAATCTCTTCGAGGATGTGGCAGATCAGTTCCGCGGTGAGCGGGACCTGCTCGGAAGGCTTGAGGATGAAGGTGTTTCCGCAGACGATGGCGAAGGGCAGAAACCACATCGGCACCATCGCTGGAAAATTAAAGGGCGTGATAGCCGCGCAGACGCCGACGGGCTGGCGAATGGTTTCGGTGTTGATCGCGCGCGAGACGCCTTCGAGGACGCGCCCCTGCATCACCATGGGCGAGGCGCAGGCCACTTCGAGGACTTCAATGGCGCGGGTGACTTCGGCGCGCGCATCGGAGGCCACTTTGCCGCCCTCGCGCGTGATGGAAGCGGCAAGCTCATCGATGCGGCGGCGGAACTGCTCGCGCAATGCAAAGATGAATTCGGTGCGCTCGCCAACCGCGCGGGAGCGCCAGTCCGGCAAGGCCGTGGACGCGGCAGCCACCGCAGCCTCAACATCGACGGCGCCGGACAAGGGCACGCGCGCCAGCACTTCGCCATTGGCAGGATTGGTCACATCGAGATGAGTCGAGGTTTGCGCGGGAACCCAGCGGCCGTCGATGAAGTTGGAAAGAATTCGCGCCGCAGGTTTCGCGGCGACCGCAGCGGGATCGGTGAGAGTGTTTGCCTCGGGTGCCATACTTACCTCGCTCTTTAATTCTATCGCGCAGTTTTATCATGTTTCGCGGGGCGAAGCGACTGTGCGTGGGAGGCACATGTTAAAATCCATCATGCGCGGAAGTACCGCGCGATGCGTGGTAGTTACTGTCTTTTGCAGGCCCGTAGCTCAGTCTGGTTAGAGCGCTTCCTTGACACGGAAGAGGTCGATGGTTCGAGTCCATTCGGGCCTACCATTCAGTCTTCAGTTAAATCTCTTGATCCAGCCCGGCTCGCGCACATGCTCTTCTTCCATGAGACGGCGGCGGGCGGCCATGATTCCTTCTCTTCCCAGATAGCCGACGACCCGGCCCGGGTCGTTCCGATCGACCACCGGCAGGCGGCCAATGTTGTTACGCAGCATCTTGAGGGAGGCACCATGCAACAGCTCGTCCGGATAAGTGACAACCACGTTCTGCGTGCCGGCCTCGAGCACTGTGGCCGCTCCCGCGGGATCATTGTCCAGGGCCCGCAATACGTCTCCGCGGGTGATGACGCCAGCTAATTTTCCATCGGAATCCATCACCAACAGACCCTGATGCCGGCGAACCTGGGGATCGTTGCGGGCAATGAGGTCGGCGAGTTCGCGCACTTTCATCTCCTTCGGAATTCTTGGCGCATCCTGATCCATGGTCTCCGAAACCTGCACCTGCTGAAGGATGTCGGCCTCGTATTCCTGGTGAATGTGCAGACCACGGCGCGCCAGCTTTTCCGTCATGATGGATGCCTTGGGCATGAGGCGCACGGCGATTCCGTCGGCAATCACGCTGACCAGCATCAGGGGCAGCACCGAATTGTAGTCGCGGGTGATTTCAAACGCGAAAATGATGAATGTAAAGGTGGCGCGCGAGGCCGCGCCGAAGACCGCACCCATGGCCACGAGCGCGAAGGCTCCCGCGGAAAGATTGGCGGAAGGAGCAAGCCGATCGATGCCAAGGGCGAAGACGCCGCCGAGCGCCGCGCTCGACATGAACATGGG
>JBOGLI010000807.1:0-4099 GCA_050746165.1 Terriglobales bacterium
AGCGGGGTATCCGCGAGAACCCGAATACCTGGCAGCTCTTTTTCGATCTTGGCTTCCTCAAGTACATGGAACTTCACGATCCCGCGGGGGCCGCCGACGCTTTCCGGCGAGGCGCGGCCGTCCCGCACGCCCATCCATTCCTGCGCGTGTTGGCGGCGGCCATGGCGCAGCACGCCGGCGAACGGCAGACCGCGCGCGCGCTGTGGATGACCACGTACCAGACAACCGACGACAAAATGATCAAGGAAAACGCGGTGAAGCACCTGCGCGCCCTGGATGTGGATGATGAGGTCGTTCAACTGCAGCAGATCGCCGACCAGTTCGCCAAGAAAACCGGGACTCCCGCCACCAGCATGGCCGAACTCATTCAGGCCGGCTACTTGCGCGGAATTCCGGTCGACCCGCTCGGTCACCCGTTCAAAATCGTCAACGGGCGCGTTGAAGTGGCCGATCCCGGCGCCCTGCCCTTCATCACCGAAGGACTGCCTCCCGGAGAAAAATCTCAGTTCCTGCAGATCGGAGCAGGAAAGCAGTGAGGAGGAGCGGACATTCGGGAGCCGGAATTCAGTATGTCAGTATTTCAGTAGGTCAGTAGGTCAGTGCCTCCGTTTCGATCGTATCGACTGACTCACGCACCGACCGACTGAAAAACTGAGTTACTGAAATACCGACATTCCGCCTACCTCCCGATATCATCTAACCACCATGCGAGTACCACGTATTTTCTTGTGCATTCTGCTGTTGGCAGCCTCGGCGTGGGGCCAGGCTGACGTGCACAAGATTGCCGACCGCGCCGACAATTTCTACAACCACATCCAGAGCATGCAGGTGCACTTCACGGAAACTTATCGCGGCGTGGGTATGCAGCGGTCAGAAAGCGGCACGCTGGAGTTGAAGAAGCCCGGCAAGATGCGTTGGGATTACGACGAACCGCAGAAAAAGCTCTTCCTCAGCGACGGCCACACGGCGTGGTTCTACGTTCCCGGCGAGCAACAGGTGCGCAAAGCCCCAGTCAAAAAGCTGGATGACCTGCGTTCACCGCTCCAGTACCTTCTGGGCAAGACCAAGCTGGAAAAGGAATTTGAAAATCTTTCCCTCGCTCCGGATGTGACGCCGAGCCAGTCGGGAGACGTAGTTTTGCGCGGCATTCCCAAGTCCATGGCCGACCGCGTCAGCCAGGTGCTGCTGGAGATCACGCCGGAAGGCCACTTCCGGCGGATCGTGATTGAAGAACTGGACGGGTCCACAACGGAATTCCTGTTCTCCGGCGAGAAGACCAACGTGGCCCTGGCCGACTCACAGTTCAAGTTTGTTCCTCCGCCGGGGGTGGAAACGGTTGAGGCAACGGGAATCGCGGAGTAGTGCTGAGTGCTGAGTGCCGAGTGCTTAGTGCTTAGCAACCTTCGGCTCCCTTCCGTTTCTGCTGAGCACTCAGCACTATGCACTTCGCACTTAGCACCAAGCTCTGTGATCGCCGACCATCTCTCGTTGAACCTGTTCGCGATAAAATAAAAAAGACATGTCTCTACGAGCGGTATTTCGGGAAGCGTTTCGTGCCCTGACGCGCAACAAGATGCGCAGCATCCTCACCGTGTTGGGCATCATGATCGGCATTGGCGCCGTCATTTGCGTCGTCGCCATCGGACAAGCCGGTTCCGAACAGGTCCAGGAGCAACTCAATAATCTCGGCGATAACTTCGTCTGGATCGAGTCCGGCTCGCGCGCTCCCAACGGCATCCGCACCGGCAGCCACGGGACGAAGACGCTGACCGTCGAGGACGACCTCGCGATCGGCCGCATGCCGCTCATCAAGGCCGTTACTCCGAATGTGGACGGCAATACCACGATCGTATACGGCAACAAGAATTGGAGCACGCACTGGCGCGGTGTTTCGCCAGAATATTTCCAGATCAAGCGCTGGCCGGTCGTTCTCGGCGCCCCCTTTACCCAGGACGACGTCGATCATGCTGCCAATGTCGTTGTCATCGGCGAGACCGTCCGAGAGGAGCTTTTCGGCGCCGAAGACCCCATCGGCAAGGTGGTCCGCATCGGTAATTATCCGTCGGACGTGGTGGGTGTGCTGGAGGCGCGCGGGCAATCCGGCTTCGGCCAGGACCAGGACGATACGCTGGTCGTGCCCTACACCATGGGCATGAAAAAGCTCAAGGGGAACCCGTGGCTTGACGACATCATGGCCTCGGCCGTGACCCAGGATTCGGTCGATCCCGCCATCGATCAGATTATCGGCCTGCTGCGCGAACGCCATCACATCCGCCCCGGACAGGATGACGACTTCAACGTCCGCCGTCCGGATGAGTTTATCCAGGCACGGCTGGAGGCGAGCAAGACGTTCTCCATTTTGCTGATTGCGATCGCCAGCGTTTCCCTGCTGGTCGGCGGCATCGGCATCATGAACGTGATGCTGGTTTCGGTAACCGAACGGACGCGTGAGATCGGGATTCGTATGGCCATCGGCGCCACCGAAGGCAGCGTGCAGGCGCAATTCCTCGGAGAAGCCGTGTTGCTGAGCCTGTTCGGTGGACTGATGGGAGTCATTGTCGGGGTCGGTGGATCGTTCCTGCTGGGATCGGTGCTGCAATGGCCGATGTCGATCCCGCCGCAATCGATCGCCATCGCCGCGCTGTTCGCCAGCGGTGTGGGCGTGTTCTTTGGGTTCTACCCGGCCATGAAAGCCTCGCACCTGGACCCGATCGAAGCGCTACGGTTCGAGTGAGGCATCTGGTGATCTGGAAATCTGGAGATCTGTGGTCATGGCTCGATTTCCAGATTTCCAGTCTCGTAGTTTTCCAGCTTCGCAGATTTCCAATTTTCCAGATCTGCAGATTTCCCGACGGCCCGATGGCCCGATTATTCAGCCACTTAGGAGTGTTAAACTTGTAGTTGGGAATGGCTGATTTTGTCATCAAGATGGCCGACGAGCGCGGGCATGTGGAAGAGCGCATGGAACCCGCCGCTTCGGCCAAGGAACTCCGCGACCGCTTCACCCAGGAAGGATATTTCGTTTACTGGGTGAAGCCGCGAGGCGTGCTAGCCGGCGGCGACATCCGCCTGCCGCAGCGCAAGAAGGTAAAGCTCGACGAGTTCCTGGTCTTCAACCAGCAGTTCGTCACCCTGATCCACGCCGGATTGCCGATCCTGACCGCGCTCGACATCCTCATCCGCCGCCAGAGGAATCCGTTCTTCCGCTCGACGTTGACCAATGTGCACGATCGCGTGAAATCCGGCGAGCTGCTTTCTGATGCGTTTGCCGCCCAGCATGTCTATCCGAAGATTTATACGACCACGCTGCTGGCGGGCGAGAAGTCGGGCAACCTCGAAGAAGTGCTGAACCGGTACATTGGCTTTCAGCGGCTGGCGCTATCTTTCCGCAAGAAACTCGCCGCATCGCTTGTTTATCCGGCGCTGCTGTTCGCGGTGGTGATCGTGATGCTGGTCTTCCTGGTCACCTACGTCATCCCGCAGTTTGCAACCCTCTACGCCGCCATCGGACGTCCGGAAGCGATCCCACCGACCACGCAGATGCTGCTCGATGCCGGAGTGGTTCTTCGTCATTATTTCTGGTTCATCGTTGCCGGTGTGGCGCTCGTCATCGCCGGCCTCTGGCGGTGGCGCAGCACCGAATCCGGAGGCGCAGCCATCGAACGAGCACGGCTTCGCATTCCGCTGGCGGGAGATATCTGGCTCAAGTACCAGGTCGCTGTCTTTTCGCGTACGCTTTCCACGCTGCTCTCCGGCGGCCTGCCGCTGGTTCCGTCGCTGGAAACCGCCGGTGACTCGATGCAGAGCCGCCTGATTCGCGCCGGCATTACGGCCGCCACGGTTCGCGTGCGCCAAGGCCAATCTCTTTCCAAAAGCCTGGAGGAGACCAACACCATTCCCGATCTCGCCGTGGAAATGATTGAAGTGGGCGAGTCCACCGGCGCGCTCGCCGCCATGCTGACCAGCGTGGCCGAATTTTATGAAGAAGACGTGCAAACCGCTCTGACGGCGGCCATGTCCCTGATCGAGCCGATGATTCTCGTCGTCATGGGCGGAATCGTGCTGTTCGTATTGCTGTCGCTGTATATGCCTCTATTTA
>JBOGLI010000808.1:0-9502 GCA_050746165.1 Terriglobales bacterium
GGTATTGCACATTCCCAATCAGCATTTCGCGCGCCGGATTGACAAGCACAGGCCGCATAAATTTCCGTGCACTGTAAATTCTGCCGCAGGCGTTTTCCACACCCATCGCAAAAACCAGCATGTTTACTGCGTTCTCGCGATGGCTCGTCGCGTGCACATTCAAGATTGACATACCAACAAATCATTTGCTCACCAAAGGTGGAATCGCTGGTCGATTCCGCGCTGGAGCGAAATTTTATTCAAGGCGCAGGCGCAGCGCCCGAAAGGTACGTGCGTGGGCACGAAGGCCCTGGGACTTTTCCTGGTTTCCTATACTTTGGTGACAATCGGCTGCGGCGGCATACCAGCCGCGACGACGCCTGCAGCGGCAACGACTGCGACGACCTCAACCGTCGCAGTAGAGACAGCACGACGTGCTTCGACCGTGTGGAGTGTGTCCCCGAGTTCCATCGCGTTCGGCCAGGTGACGGTAGGCGCGTCGAGCACGCAATCGGTGACGATCACCAACACATCTGCCACCACGGCATCCATAGACTCAGCGAGCCTTAATGGGGCGGGTTTCCAACTGGCTGTCACCACGTTCCCGATCAGCGTCAAAGCCGGCGCGAGCACGATGCTGCAGGTGATTTTCGCGCCCTCGAGTACCGGCAGCTCGAGCGGAAACCTTTCGCTGACGACCAGCAACTCGTCGGCTGTGTCGGTGGCGCTGTCCGGTTCGGGCGCTGCGGCCGTTGTGCCGGTACAACACTCGGTAACGCTGAACTGGATGGCGAGCCCGTCGGTGGTGGACGGCTATTATATTTATCGCGGTACGCAGTCGGGCGGACCTTACACGCGCCTGAACGCCTCGCCGACGCCTGCTACTACCTTTCAGGATGCGACCGTCAGCAGCGGGACAACGTACTACTACGCGGTGACGGCGGTTGCCGGCAGCCTGGAGAGCACGCAAACAGCACAAATAGCGGCGGCGGTGCCGTCGCCGTAGTCATTGAACGAAGAAAGGGCGCGGTCGAAGAACGGATGCTGGACCAGCGTCCCGCACACAGCAACTTCGCGATTCGCTCAGACGGCGAGAGTGAACTACTTGAAATCCGGAATCACTCTGAACACGTTCGTTCCAATCGCACCAGGAACGAGGTTTGTCGCGGACGAAGAAAAGACCACCACTGGTCCTGGCACACTGGTCTGCGAACTCACCCGCACGCTCTCGATCCCCTGATCGCCTGAACTTTGGGTTCCATCTGCGGCCACGGAGACTTGAAATGTTTGAGGCACGCACCCGGCCGGAGCGCCCGTGCACATATCGCGCACGAAGAAATCGGATTGACGATTTGTATCATGCAAATTGTTGGCAGCCAGATTGGTCGCATCTGACTGAAAGGCGACGAACCGGCCGTCCGAACTAATTGCCGGCACATAACTCGCCGCATCGGCAAGTTCCCCGTTGGGCCCAACCGAAATGTTCATGACCCCGGGAACACAATTTCCGGCAGTCCCGAGACAAGTGTCGCGCACGTAGACACTCTGGCCTTCAACAGGGCTCACGAGTTTTCCAGAGACGAATGCTACGAACCGCCCATTGCCACTGATGGAAGAAACAGCACCCGATGATAGCGTACCGGTACTGCTGACCGACACTCCGACAGTGGTTGGAGTACAACCCACCGGAGCCGAAAGGCATGTATCGCGAACGAAAACACCACCGGCATTGAAGCCAGGCACCACGTCAATAGCATCGGAATCAAATGCAACATACCGTCCAGTCGCACTGATCGATGGGTTCACACTAGCGGAGGGGCTTCCAGTGACCGTAACTCCCGCAATCTGCGTTCCATCAGGTTTCAGAGATACACGCGCTGTCGACGGAGAGCAAGCACCTGCAGCGCCGATGCAGGTGTCCCTAATGAAGATGTCGATAAATCCGTTAGTATCGCCAGACACCAGGTTATCGGAACCCGACTCAAACGCTACGTAGCGGCCATCTGCACTGGTGGTCGGTGCAAAGGCACCCAGATTCGCCGGCGTTCCATCCGACGCGGCCGAAACAAGAACGTTTTGAGTATTGCCGGGCTGGTCGAAGACGCCTGTTCGACTAACATCACGATTATGCAAAAATACGTACTGACCTTTGGGAACGACATTTGCTAGTAGATTCGTCGAGTTCGATACAAATGCAACGATTCGTCCATCCGCGCTGATCGCGCCTCCTGCTGCGCCAATCGCGGACGGAGTACCATCGTCGGCGGCAGAGATTAGCGTCGTCGTCGGATTGCAACTCGAAGCGCCTAAACAGGTATCGCGGACGAAAACCTGGGTGTAACCTCCAGGGGATCCGGGAGTAGCATCAAAAACGATGAAGCGCCCGTCGGGCGTGATGGCCTCGATAAGCGCAGTGAGATTTATTTTCGGATCACCGACAAGGCTGGCGATGTCTATCGGGCCTGCGGAGGTCGCGCCGGGGATTACCGGTAATGTTACTCGGCTGCTCGTTCCACCTCCTGGCGTCCCTGTAAATACCTTCACATCGAACTGCCCTGCCATCATCAAATCGGTACCGTAAAGCAGCGTCTGCAATTGAGTGGCACTGATATAAGTCGTATAGGCTTGGTGTCCATTCAACTGTACCGTCGAGGACGGAGTGAAGTCCGCACCGTTCAACATCAGGGTCGTGCTTCCGCTTCCTGCGTATATCGAGGCGGGGTTCAGCGAAGACAGACTTGGTGCAGGGTTAACGGCCGCCATTATGGTCAACTGCATGACCGCTGAGACCCCACCACCCGGCGCGGGATTGAACACGGTGATCTGAGCGACCCCGGCCTGTGCAACGTCGGCCGCGCTGATTTGCGCTGTAAGGTGCGTCACATCGGCGAACGTAGTCGGCCGGTCCGAGCCGTTCCAACGCACCACCGAACCGCTGATGAAGCTGGATCCTGTCAAAACTAGTTGAAAAGCTGCCGCACCAGCCAAAATTGTCAGCGGCGAGATCGATGAAGCTGCCGGAACAGGGTTGTTCGCGGCGGGTGGCTGGGTTGGTTGCATATTCGCGGAGGAACCCCCACCGCCGCACCCCAACAACTCTAAGCTCATAACAATGATTGCGACTATGCTGGATCGGATAGGTAACGACAAAGCACACTCCGCAGCACTGTATGTTTGAAGATTCAGGATCAACTAAAGCACACGTTAGCAGCCCCGTCGAGTGCCGAATTGGGAATGCAGAATCATCCCCCGTTTGCTGTGATCTTGAAGCCGATTCAGCCAGCGGCCGAAAGCCGCTTACGTTTGGATCGTGTCCTGATAAACAAAGCGGGATTCGGAGCTTGGCATTTGGAATTCGGGGCTCAAGATTTCGGACCAATAGAGCAAAAAAAGGGAAGCCATCCATATCCGAATGGCTTCTCGCATTTCAGACCAGCGGCTGAAGCCGCATGGAACCTAGCCGTATTGCGGCACGGCTAAAATCGTGCCCTGATACAGCTATTTGTTACCCGCCGCGGCCTTCATCTCCGCACTCGATCCGATGCGCATGCTGTAGAACGAGCGGAAGACAAACACGAACGAGATCACCCAGAAGATGAAGGCACACACGTGCGTAAGGCCGGTGCCCTGCGTGTTCGCCAACGATACCGCCAATTCCACCGCAAGCAGTCCGAACAGGGTGGTGAATTTGATGACCGGGTTCATGGCGACGGAAGAGGTGTCCTTGAACGGGTCGCCCACGGTGTCGCCCACGACGGTGGCGTCATGCAGCGGAGTGCCCTTGGCGTTCAGTTCCACCTCAACGATCTTCTTAGCGTTGTCCCAGGCGCCGCCGGCGTTGGCCATGAACATCGCCTGGTAGAGGCCAAAAATGGCGATCGCGATCAGGTAACCGATGAAGAAAAACGGTTCGATGAAGGCGAAGCAAAGCGTGCCGAAGAACACCGCGAGGAAGATGTTCCACATGCCCTTCTGCGCGTACTTGGTGCAGATCTCAACGACCTTCTTGCTGTCCTGTACCGAGGCCTTCTCGACACCTTCCAGCTTTATGTTCGCCTTGATGAATTCGACTGCACGGTAGGCACCGGTGGTCACGGCCTGCGTGGAGGCACCGGTGAACCAGTAAATCATGGCGCCGCCGGTCACGAAGCCGAGGAAGAATGGCGCGTGGAGCAGCGACAGCTTGTCGACGTTCACGGTCATGCCATTGGTGAGGGCCATGATGATAGAGAAGATCATGGTCGTGGCGCCGACGACGGCAGTGCCGATCAGTACCGGCTTGGCTGTCGCTTTGAAAGTGTTGCCGGCGCCATCGTTGGATTCCAGCATGTGCTTGGCGCGCTCGAAATTCACGTCGATGCCGTAATCGCGCTTGAGCTCCGCCTGGATACCGGGAACGTTTTCTATCAGGGAAAGCTCGTAGACCGATTGCGCGTTGTCCGTCACCGGGCCGTAGGAATCGACGGCGATAGTGACCGGGCCCATGCCGAGGAACCCGAACGCCACCAGGCCGAAGGCGAAGACGGCGGGAGCGAGCATGATGGTTGCAAGGCCGAAGGTGCTGACGTAGTAGGCCACGGCCATGAGCACAATCATCGAGCCGCCCATGTAGTAGCAGGAGAAATTACCAGCCACAAAACCGGAGAGGATATCGAGTGATGCACCGCCTTCGCGGGCGGAGATTACCACTTCTTTTACGTGCGCCGATTCGGTCGAGGTGAACACCTTCACCAGTTCGGGAATGACGGCGCCGGCCAGCGTGCCGCAGGAGATGATGCTGGCGAGCTTCCACCACAAGGTGTTGTCGCCGCCGAGCACGTTCGTGTCGTAGCCGATGATGAAGTAGGAAATCACATAGGTCAGGCCGATGGAAATGATCGAAGTGATCCAGACCAGCGAAGTCAGAGGCTTCTCGAAGTTGAAGACCTCGAGCTTGCCGTACCTGGCGCGGGAAATGATGTCGTTAATGAAGTAGGCGCCGGAGCTGGAGACCAGCATCATGATGCGCATGACGAAGATCCAGACCAGTAACTGAACCTGAATGACCGGATCCTTCACGCCCAAGAGGATGTACGTGATGAGCGCAACGCCGGTGACGCCGTAGGTCTCGAAACCGTCGGCGGAGGGGCCGACCGAATCGCCTGCGTTGTCGCCGGTGCAATCGGCGATCACGCCCGGGTTGCGGGCATCGTCTTCCTTAATCTTGAAGACAATCTTCATCAAATCGCTGCCAATATCGGCGATCTTGGTAAAGATGCCGCCGGCAATACGGAGCGCGGCCGCGCCCAGCGATTCGCCAATGGCGAAACCGATGAAGCACTGTCCGGCATAGTCGCCGGGGACGAACAGGAGAATGATAAGCATCATCAGCAGTTCGACCGAGATCAGCGCCATGCCGATGCTCATGCCGGCCTTGGTCGGAATCGCGTACACCGGGTACCCCTTGCCGCGCAGCGAGGCGAACGACGTGCGCGAGTTGGCGAAGGTGTTCACGCGGATGCCGAACCAGGCAACGCCATAGCTGCCAAGAATGCCCACGATGCTGAAGCCGAGGATGATGGCGACGCGCGCGAAACTGAAGTGTTCCAGCACGCCGAAATAAAAGCCGATGATCACCGCGATGAAAGCCCACAAAATCGCCAGGAACTTGCCCTGCGTGATCAGGTAGGTCTTGCAGGTCTCGTAAATGAGCTCGGAGACCTCGCGCATCGTGCGGTGCACGGCCATGTTCTTGAGCTGCATGTAAATGACGAGGCCGAAGAGCAGCCCGGCGACGCAGAACGCGAGGCCGATCAGCAACAGGTTATGGCCGTTCATGCCGAGGAAGTTGACGGTGGTCAGGTCGGGAAGCTTCAGCGAGGCTTCGCCCTGGGTGGCGGGTTCCTGCGCCAGCGCTGCCGTGGCGAACAGACTCACGCACAAAGACATCAGAGATTTTCGCAGATTCATAGGAAGTAGGACTGCCGTGGATTGTGGAATTCGGTCCGGAATTCACCTGCGAAGCGCGCGCTTTACAGTCTCCCCGGAGCGCCCAGCAGGAACGCTATGTATAACACGCCGCGAAAGTTACGGTCAATCTCACGATGTGCGACGCAACTGAGTCGACAAGACCGGCGGCATCAGAATCGACGGCTCCGAGTTGATGTATTTGTGCGGGCGATGCAGGGAACGCTTCCCACTTCCGGCGGTTGCAGATGAGGGGCCGCATTTTGACCGAGTCCGGAAATTGCGCTATAAAAGAAGACGGAGCATCCGATGCGAGCCATCGCGGAAGTGCGCTCCGTCCACACTCCTCAGTAGCTCAATGGCAGAGCATCCGGCTGTTAACCGGAGGGTTGTAGGTTCGAGTCCTACCTGAGGAGCCATTCCTTTCTGCGGCTTGCCGGTTCCAATTTCCGCCCGATCCAGGAAGCTGTCATTCGCCCAATTTCGTACGCTTTTCCTTGGGCGGGAGGTGGCGCAAGGTGCCGCCTTCGATGAGCCGGTAAGCTTCCTCAGCGATGTTCGTCGCCTGATCGCCGGCGCGTTCCAGCGCTTGGGCGGCAAAGAGCATGGCGACCGGGTCGTGCACATTCTTCGCTTTTGAACTCTGGATGTGGCGCCGGAGAATCGCTCCGCGCAGCTTATCGATTTCGCTATCCGCCTTAAGGATTGGCGCCAGTGCATGGGCGTTGCGGGACTTCATGACGTCGTGCAGGTCGACGAGCATCTGCTGAAGCGTCGACGCCATTTTCAGCAAGTCCCGCCGATCGAGCCGGCCGACGGTGCCGCCGATGCGCCGCAGGTGAAGCGCGGTACTAGTGACAAGATCGGTAATCCGCTCCAGTTCCGTAATCACCCGAGAACACGCCAAGAGTTCCCTCGCTCGGTTCTCGCCGACGTGGGTGATCGCCTTGGGCAGCACAGTGTCCATGGTGCGCTCGATGTGGTCCAGTTCCTTCTCGCAATCGGACAGCGTGCGAAACGCCCACATGGAACGAGTGTCGATGAAATCGATGAGATTGTGCGCAGCGTCCTTGGCAACCAGAAATGCCTGTTCGGTCGCAGCAATGATCACGCTGGCGGGAGCGGAGCCGTCCGCCGGGATGTAGGGTTCAGAGGATTTTGCGAGACGGTTCACGTCGTTTAGCCGATCAGGCGTTAGCCGAAATAGTGTACCGGCCGTTTATGAATAGAAGATGACAACGGATCGGGACCGCCCTTTGCCTGTGCCGCGGGTCACTGACCTCGATGGCCTGAACCGAGCAAGATGCAGGCAGAGTTCGGGTTCAGGAGTACACATATGCCAACGGCAGAACTAGCAGGCGTGGCTGGCGAGAGTACGCAGGAGTTCTCGAAGGCAGCACAGTTCGGGCATGGCGGCGATGTTGCGATACGCGTGATCGAAGGCGTGAAACGCCATCCATTCGGAGCGATCGTCGCGGGCCTCGCGATCGGACTCGCCGCGCTGGCGTTGAACGACCGATTGACGCGGAAAGTGTAATTCCGGTTACGGAGTGGCGGCGGCCGGCGGAGTTCCGGGGGGCGCGAGTGCGTCTTCCAGAGAAACTACTTTCAGCGACGACTGCAATTGCGCAAGCGGAACGGAGCTCTTCACCGTCAGTTCGACCGGCTGGCCGGGGATGAGGTTGAAGTAGTTATCGGAGAGCTGAACATCGGTGTTCCCAAAGGACACATAAACGTCGGGCGCGAGGACTTTCGAGGAAAGTCGCAACTGGTAGTGATCTCCGGCCGCAACCAGTTCCGTGGTAATCGCGGCCTTAGTCAACGCGACATTCTTTACCGGCACGAAGTAAAGCAAGTTGCTGGAAACCGTGCTGCCGCCGACGAGCAGGTCGGTCACGGCAAAGACCTGTGCCGCGTCAATTCCCTTCTCCAATTCCGCAAGCGGCGTCTGGAGATAGACCTTGCTGGAAAGTGCGGGGATTTCAATGTCAGAGTTGTGATCGCTGATCACGTTTCCGTCCATACTCATCAGGCGGACACGCAGCGTGCCGTGCGCCGGCTCAGTCTTGTCCGATACGACGTACACGGTGAAGGCGCCGTCTTCCAGGTGCGGCGAAACCAGGAGCGGGGCGTAGAAGCGGCGCGCGAAATACTGAAGGGCCTTCCAGTGCCCGTTGTAATCGATGCTCGACCATGAGGCGACGGGCCAGCAATCGTTGAGCTGCCAGAAAATCGAGCCCATGTTGCGCGGGCGAATTCGTCGAAGGTGCTCGGCGCCAACCTTGATGCCTTCCGCCTGCAAGACCTGGCTTAGATATAAAAAGGATGCGAAGTTCTTTGGCTCGCCGTAATAACGCAGCAGGTAATCGTGAATGATGGCATTTCCGGCGGCGTTCTTCTGGTGGGCGAGCATGACGGGCGTGAAGATGCTGGTGCGGTCCTCGGGAAGGGTGAAGGTCTCAACCGCCTGCATGTCGGGGAAGGACTGGAAACCGTACTCGGTCATAAAACGCGGGAATCGCTGCTCGTACTCGCTGAAGGGCGCGCGCCCATGCCAGACCTTCCAGTCGTGGACATCGCCGGACTGGAATTTCTCCGAGGTCTCTTCGTAATCCGAACTCGGCGAACTGGGCCAGTAGGGGACTTCGGGCTCGAGTCGCGCAACGGCGCTGGAGAGAATGCCGCTGAAGACAGTGAGGTAGTCCTGCCACATCTGCAGGCGAACATCGCCGCTGAGTTTCGGACCCCAATTGAAGGCCTCCTCGGTTTCGTTGTTGCCGCACCAAAGGACGATGCTCGGATGGTTGCGCAGGCGGCGGAGCTGGTATTCGGCTTCGGCGGTGACGTTTTGTTTGAAGGCGTAGGTGCCGGGCTGCCAGTCGTTGCCGAACATGAAATCCTGCCAGACCATAATGCCGAGTTCGTCGCAGAGTTCGTAAAACTCGTCGGTCTCGTAATAGCCGCCACCCCAGTGGCGGATCATGTTCATATTGGCGTCGCGCGCTGATTGCAGGATGCGGCGGTAATCGGCGGTGGTCACGCGCGAGGGGAAGCTATCGAATGGAATGACATCCGCGCCCTTCGCGTAAACCGGGATCCCGTTGATGATGAATTCAAATGAGCGTCCCCATTGATCGAGATCGCGGCGAAGCACGACGGAACGGAGCCCGGTGCGCGCGGTGGACTCGTCCTCCGTATCTTTGCCAACCTTGACCTGCGCGCGGAACGTATAAATAGGTTGCGCGCCATATCCCGCCGGGTACCAGAGGTTCGGGTTCTTGATCTCGATGGGAAACCCGACGTGGTTCACGCCGGGCAGCAAATCAACCGCGCGGGATACGTCCGCATTCTTTCCATTCAGGCCGTATTGCAACGAGACCGTCGCGCTCGCAGCCTGAGAGGCGGTGATCTCGACATCGGCAACCACGTGCGCGACGGCGGCGCTGACATCGGGCTGCGCGATGTGGAGGTCGGAGATGCGAGCGGCGTTCCAGGCTTCCAGCCGTGCCGGACGCCAGATGCCGCTGGTGACAAAGCGCGGGCCCCAGTCCCACCCCACTCGTAGGCTGCCTTGCGG
>JBOGLI010000809.1:0-2855 GCA_050746165.1 Terriglobales bacterium
CTCATTGCGCGCCCGCCTCCTGCACCGTCGGATCCTTGGTGTACACGCGCTCGCCGGGCTTGAGGCCTTTGGCGACGGCGAGCTGGTCGCCGCTGCGCCGGGCAATTTCGATCACGCGCTCCTCGAATGCGCTTCCGTGGACGACGTAGGCCACCGTCCGCCCCGATTTCTGGAACGACGACTCCACCGGAATCATGATCGCGTCCTTGATCGAGTCCACCGCGATACGGGCGCTGGCGCTCATGCCGGGCTTGAGACGGTTGTCGGGCGCGTCGAGTTTCATGCGGATATCGAAGTTGCGGACGATCGGCCAGCCGGAAAAATCCGACTTGGCCATGGGGCTGATCTCGGAGATCACGCCGCTGTAGTCGGTGTCGGGAACGGCATCGACACGCACGTGCACTCGCTGTCCGACCTGCAGGCGTCCGCGATCGATTTCGTCCACGCGCGCCGCCACTTGGATCGTATTCATGTCGGGCAGTTCCATGACCCCGGCGCCGGGCCAGACGTTGTCGCCGGTGCGCCACTCCACCTGCTGGTTCGGTCCCATCCAGTGCGTCAGGATGGTAGCGACGCCGCTCACCGGCGCCTTCATTTCCATCTTCGCGATGTTGCTCTTGGCCAGGTTCACGTCGAACAACGCCTTGTTCTCTTTCAGCCGGCTGCTGGCAACGATCGCCGCATCCGCTGCTTTATTCGACGTCTGTTTCTGCTGCGCCTCGCGCAGTGACTGCTCCGCGTCGGCCAGCGCCAGCTTCGCTTTTTCGCCATCGATTTGCGACAGGATCTCCTGCTTGCTCGCATCCAGCCGCGCCCGTTCGACGTCGAACTTCGCCTTGGCCAGGTCGGTCGCGTCCTGCTCTTCGGTCATGTGCGCCTGCGCGATTGCGCCATCGATCTCCCGCTCTGCCTGCTTCAACTCGGAAGCGCGGGTGTCGAGTTGGTTCTGAAGGGCGGTCGTATCGAAGCGAACGACGACATCTCCCTCCTTCACCGGATCGCCGGTCTTGGCCATGTAGATGATCTGCACCTGGCCCACTCCGGAAGGCGCGTTCAGCACCATCGAGCGCGCGGCTTTGATCTCGCCGCGGATGGGCAGGTTCTCTATGAATTCCCCGCGCTTCACTTCGGCGGTCGGCAGCCTGGTATCCGCCCGCATCAGGTGCGCAACTCCCAGCACGCCGGCGATAACCAGCAGGAGCGCGAGCGCGGAAGCCGCACGGTGCAGCACGACGAACTTTGCGAAACGGCTCATCGACAACTACCTCGGAAACGTTTCCTATGATCTTTCGAGATACGACATACGTAATACGAAATACCTTTCTTCGCCCACCGTAGTTCGTAGCTCGTAGTTCGTATTGCCAAGAGGACCTCGAGTCGTTTTCGATTCGCCTACTTCTGTTTCTCGTCGGGCGGTAGTTTTCTCGGGTTGCGCAGCACTACGTCGCCGGGTTGCAGGCCTTCGATCACCACCGCCTCATCATCGGCGACGGGCCCGAGCTTCACCGCCTCCCGTTCGAACGCCTGCCCGCGTTTCACCCACACGTAGGCGCCACCCGCATCCACGTACAGCGCGTCGCGCGGAACGATCAGTGAATTACCGCGCCGTTCCAGCACGATATCGATGGCGACGGAAAGGTCCGGCATCAGGCGCGGGTCGGAACCCGCGATGTCAAAAATCGCGGTGAAGGTCCTGACTTTGTTCGACATGCCGCTGGTCACGCCGATTGCCGCCAGCCGCTGCAGCTGGCCCGGTAATGTCAGTCCGGGGTAAGCATCCGGACGGATTGCGACCGTCTGCCCGACATTGAGCCATGGCAAGTCCGCCTGGTTCACGCGTGCGCGCACCTGCATCGCGCCGGGGTTCATCACCTGCAGGAACGGGACACCCGGACGCACTTCATCGCCCTCCTGCACCTCGCCCATCGAGCTGCCTTTCCAGGTGGAGTTGAGGACGACGACACCATCCAGGGGCGAGCGGATTTCCATCTTCGAGGCGTTATTTTGTGAGTGTTCCATCGCCAACCGCGCGCGGTCGCGCTGGATTTCGAGCACCTTCACCGCCGCGGCATCGGCCTGCCGCTTGAGTTGGAACGTCTGCTGTAACTGCTGGAAGTTCGCCTTCGCCTCTTCCAGGTTGGCAAGATTCTTTTCCGCATCGATGCGCGATACCACTTCGTTACGCCGCGTCTCCAGTGCCGCCGACTGTACTGCGTCCTGCGCCTGGTGGAGTTCGCTTTCGTCCTTGGCGCGCGCAATCGCCTGCTGTGCCTGCTGCTTGCGGATCTGCTCGACTAAATCCTTGTAGGCCGCTTCGCTGTCGAGCGCGTTCTTGATCTGGTTCTGCCGGTCGAATTCCACCAGCAGGTCGCCTTTCTTGACCTTCTGTCCGGCCTGGGCAAGGTGCGTGATGACTAGCGACCCCAGGCCGCCACCGGTCAGTGTTGGCGCCGATACCACGTAGGACTGCATGGCCTCGGTGGTGCCGGTCACGCGCAAGGTCCGCACAAACTCGCCCTTCACGACGGTCGCCGTGCGCACACCCTGGTCCTCGGATTTCGCGGGACGCGAACGGATGGCATGCACCAGCGCCCATGCAGCCAGCGCTAACACCACAACCGCGATTCCAACCCAAAGCCTGGTCCTGCGCGGGGGGCGCGGCTCAACTGGCTCGGGAGGCGCAGGCTGGACGGGGGGCGGCGGCGCCGCCGGCAACTCGGTTGCGACACTCCAAGCCATTGCTGGTTTCGAATTGGCCAACGATACTCTCCCTGCAATCAGGGCACTACGCTACACGAGGCTTCAGGCATGAGTCGTGAGGCGTGAGTCATGTGCCACACCTCACGCCTCACGCC
>JBOGLI010000810.1:0-4358 GCA_050746165.1 Terriglobales bacterium
GGTTGATGTCGTTCTGCAAACTTGGATCGTCGCCCACTGTCCCGTCCAGATTGATTGTGGTCACCTGGAACGAGGCCGTGTCGATCAGCGACACCGTATCGCGGAACACGGTGACCAACGTTTTGGCGTCCGGCGAAAGCGCGGGCATCCGTTGTACCGAAACCGGTACGCGCGCGATCTCCGATCCGGCGGTCACGTCGATGACGCTCAGGTACTTATTGCTGGCAGTCAGGAAGCCGGTGCGACCATTGGGCAGCATCAGCGGGCCGAAGAATGGCAGTCCAATGAAAGGCGCGGGTTGGGCGGTGACCTGCCTGAGGGTCAAGTCGTCGATTTCATAGCTGCCGTGCGAGCCGACCGAGAAGACGATCGAATCTTTGGCGTTTGTGGTCAGCGCCACCAGCGCCGTTGCGCTCGCTGAATCGCTGAGCGGCACCGGATCGAGCGTCGTCGAGGAGGAGGCGGTCGCTCCCAACGAGAAGAATCCGAGCTGCGACCCGGCCGTGGCGTTTACGGTGATCGTGGCTGAAGCCGGTGCATAGGGAAGCGATCCCACGGGGCAGGTAATGAGGTTGCTGGCGAAGGTGCAGCTTCCATTCCCGGCGTACTGATTTGTGTAGTTGGCGGAAACGAATGTGAATCCCGGCGGAAGCGTGGCGACGACCGTCGCAATCGCCGCTTCCGGCCCGTTGGTCGTGACCGTCGCCGTGAACGTTACCGGCGAGCCCGCGGTGACGCTGGCGGCTGGTCCGGCGCCCGTCATCGACAAATCCGCCGTGTGCGCCAGCGTCGTGTTTACGGAGAAGCCGTTGTTGGTCGGGACTGGGTCTACGACGGTCGCGGAACTCAGTTGGATTCCGGTCACAACGACCGCGCTCACTCCCGTCACGGCCGCCGGGTCGGGCGTGATTGAAACGGTGCCGGAGACGCTCGACCCCGCCGCCAGCGCGCCGATTGAGCAGACAACCTGGTTCGCCGTCTGGGTGCAGCCGCCCGCGAAGGTGCTGGAGAGGAATATGTAGTTGTTCGACGGCAGGTTGAGTGTCGCGATCACTCCGGTCGCGTCGTTCGCGCCGTTGTTCTTGATGGTCAGGTTGTAAATCAGCGGTCCGGCCAGGTTGGCGGGACTGTTGTCGGTGGCGGAAACCAGTTGCAGGTCCGATTGGCGCTCCACGCTGACCACCGCCGTGGCATTCGCGACATTGGAATTGTCGGCGGAAATACTTCCGTTCAGCGACACGACCGCACTGGGACCGTCCGGCGGTACCAGGGAAGCGTCGAAGGTCAGATCGAAGGTGCCCGAACTCGCCTCCCCGGCGTCCACCGTCCCCACCGCGCAGGTGATGGTGGTGGTTCCGCTGCAGCCCTGGGGAAGGCTGGCGGCAGTGACGCCAGCGGGCAATACGAGGGTGAAATTCGTGTTGGTCGCCACCGACGGCCCGTTATTCGTGACCGTAAACGTAATGCCGGATGTCATTCCGAGCGGCACCGACACCGCCGGCGATGTCAGTGAGAGGTTGGCCGAAACCGGATTCACGGCGAAGATCGCGTCGTGATATGTACCGCCAGTGACCGCCCCGAAGAACGCCGGGTACGATGGCGTATTCGTTCCCGCCAGGTTTTGCGCGATGTACACGAGCAGTTCGCCACCGCCGCTGACGGGCGCGCCGTCGCCGCGAGTGACGATCTTTTCGAGGACATTGCCGGAGGGACGATATCGCCAAGTTCCAAAGATCGGCAGCGTGCCGTCGGTCGCGTTTGCGCCAAACATCACGTTCCCAGCCGGATCGAATCCCCGGTTCTCGGGAACGCCGTTCAGGCTCGTAAGAATCGTTGTGAAGGTGCGCGTCGTGCCGGGCGCCGCCTGACCCTGCATGGCAACTGTCTGCAACGTGCCGTTCGCCCCCGGCCGCAGGAAGATGGCCGAATCGGCGCTCGTCGCCATCAAGCTTGAGCGGAACAGCAGGTCGTGATTGTCGTCGATGACGACGTCAGAAGATCCCGGAAACATGAAGGTTCCGCCCGCCGGGGTTCCTCCCCCGGTCGTCGCATAGACCGTGGCCGTTGACGTAGCCGAGCCCGTATACAGGGAGCCGTTCGCAATGTAGGCAACTTCACCAGCGTTGTTAAACGAGAACCCGGTGGTTGCGGTCGTATTCGTTCCCGTGGTTCCGACTTTGAAGGGAGAGCCGCCAGGCGTGCCAATAAAAATTCCGGCGGTATTCACGCTTGATGGATTCGTGATCGCGGCGAACGCCACCTGGCCCGCATTGTTGATCGCATACTTGCCGTTTTGCAGCAGGCTCGTCACTTGGAAGGTCCCGCCGTCGGAGGCCGCATCGCCAGAGAGCACTACCTTCCCGATTTCTCCGCTTGAGTTGTAGACGAACAGGCCACTCTTCCCATTGGCGAGAGCGGCGCCAAAAACAAATTGCCCTGAATCGTTGATCACGGAATGTCCATAGGTGCTCAAGGACAGACCCGTGAATGTCGAACCCGTGCTCGGTTCCGTGTCGCCGATTCCGGCGATCTTGTGCAATCCAGTGGACGGATCGTAGAAAAAGATGCCGTTCGCCGATCCGGTTGCGGTAACGTACGCCGCGCTGAAAACGACCTGCCCTCCGGCATTCATCATCAACTGGTTGGTCACGCTAAGGTTGAAGAGCGCGCCGCTCACGCCGGGGACAGCATCGCCGGCGCCGACTATTTTCGTGTCGGTGCCGGCGCCCAGGTCATGCAGGAAATATGCGATCCTGCCTCCGGTATACGAGCCCATGTAGGCGACGTATTGACCCGATGAACTGGCGCTGAACGTGGACCGGAACTGGATCTGCGCGCCGGACGGGATTGTGTCCGCATCGGACATGAGGATGGTGGCAATGTTGTTGCCGGCGACGAACTCGGCGTAATCGGAGGTCCCGCCGTAGATGGCGACGTTCGCAAATACATTGTTGTTATCAAGTACGCGTACAAATGGCGTACGCGCCACCGGGGAAAAGAGCACCCCGTTGGCCTGCACCGCATACTGGCCATCCAATGCGAACGAGCTCAGGCCGTTGAGGCCGCCACCATTCACGTAAATTCCGGTGCCGGGCTGGCCGCGGAAGCCGATGGCGCCGACGGCGTTGATGCTGACCGCACTAAAACTGCTGAAGGTGTTCGCAGTGCCTTCGGCGATCTCGCCGCCGTATGCAATGGTTGAGAGCCCTTGAACTGTGTTGTACCGGATCAGAACGGGCTGGCCGTTGGCGACCGTACCGCTGCCCGTCAGCGTCCACTGGGCGACGAAACCGCCTGAGTCAGAAAGCGCAAGATTCCCGCCGAAGCCGCTTATGGTGCCGCCGACATCGCTGGGTGCGGCATCGCCAACACCCATAACACGCGCAATCCCGGCCGCGGAGGTCCAACTCCACAGCGCGAGACCGCTGGAATTATTGGCCGAGAACACAACTTCGCCGTTGTTGTTCAGGGCCTGCACCGAGTTCACTGCCGTCAACGTTCCCGCGTTGGTGGTCGAGTCTCCCACCGCAGCCACTTTCTGAAGACCCGAAGTCGTGCCGAGATAAAACGCCTGCCCGCCGACTCCGCCCGAGATGCCCGCGCGGATGAGCACCGCCCCCGCCGTATTCATCGAGATGAAAGTCAAGCTGCCGAAAGTGCCGCCAGCCGTCCCCGGAGCGACATCGCCGACGCCGGCCACGCGCACCGCAGGTCCGCTCGCCGGCGCAATGAACAATGTCAGCTGATTCACCGCGGTCAACAGGTCGGCGCCGGTGTAAAGCGGGGCGCTGAACGCCATGTTGCCCGCGTCATCGAGGCCGATGATGCTCAGCCCTCTTCCATACACTTTCCCGCCGGTGTTCGGAGCGGTGTCTTTTGCCGTCAAAAGCGTGCGCAGCGTTCCGCCGCTGTAGATCATCAGCGCATTTGTGCCCTGCGTTGTCGCCAGGTTGTAGCTGACGTTCAAGGCGAGCTGACCGCTGTTGTTCATCCGCACCGCGTTGATGAGGTCGATGCGGCTTCCCGCCGTCCCCGGGAAGGCATCACCCATCTGCAAAAGTCGAGTCGGCTTCGCGTCTCCGGCTTTGCGGTAGAAAACCGCATTCTGGCCGCTGGGAATGAATGCGTAGTCGCCGGCCTGGTCGATGACTGACTGGAAGGGCACGTCCATCGTATTCGGCAGCGCCAGCGCAGTCTGGTCCGTTACGATCGGCTGGAACGCCGGGTACTGCGCGGGAACGGTGAGGATGGTGTTATTGCTGGGCAGGCTGGCGCTCGATTGGTCGCTGCCTACGCTCGCCGCGAGCGTGTAACTCGGCGGAAGTACGTAGTTGCCGGCGGCCGTCGGGGTGAGCGTG
>JBOGLI010000811.1:0-3155 GCA_050746165.1 Terriglobales bacterium
GCGCCAGGCTGCACGTGTGGCCTTTAGCGACGTCCTCGTCCCCATCGTCGGCGAACGCGCCACGGCCGGCGAATTCGCCTCCGTGCTGGCCGACAATTTTCAGTCGATCGACAAGTTTTTCCTGAGCCTTGGCCAGTCGCGGCATCCTCACCTGGTCAAGACATTCGAATTACTCGTCTGCAAGCTGATCGCCTGTGCCTATGCGGAGGTCGCCAAGCCGGTGCTGCGCGGCCAGCCTGACTTCCTGATGCCGTCGGTCGAGCACTTCCGCCGCACACCCGGCGATTGCCTGGTTTTCAGCGTCAAGAAGAACCTGCGCGACCGCTGGCGGCAAATGGTCTCCGACACTGCCCGCCCGCAGGGCTATTACATCGCTACACTCGATGAAGAAGTTTCCAAGCCGGAATTGTTTGACATGGAGGCCGCGGGATTCCATCTGGTGGTCACCACGCGCCTGAAGCACTCGCGACACGAATACCAGATGGCCTCCAACGTTCTCGATTTCGAAACCTTCTGCGCCCAACATGCCGATCCAGCGGTCGCGCGCTGGCGCGCGGCGGGCATCGTCAGCCCCGCGCGAACCGCGGAGTTGCGTGGCGGCAGCACTCCGGAGTCGCTGCCTCCCGGCTTCGGCCCCGCGACACGCCCCGGCCGGCGGATCACGCAAGGCCTGAACCAGCCGTCGCTGTTCGAATAGTCAGTGCTTTGTCATCTAGTCAGTGCTTTGTCATCCCGAGCGGAGGCGGCCCGTTTTTGGCCGCCGCAGTCGAGGGATCTTTTGTTTCTCTCTGCTATCTCTGCCCTTTTGCGTCCTCTGCGCTGTTGCTTCAATCAGAAATCAAAAATCGAAAATCAAGAATGGTTTTCCATCGTGATACCTTCGTGACCTTCGTGTGAACGCTTTCTCTGAATGACCACTTGGCTCCTGACGCTCGTCACCATGCTGGCCTTTGCGGCGAACTCGCTGCTCTGCCGCCTGGCCTTGCAGCGGACGCACATCGACCCCGCCAGCTTCACTCTCGTGCGCATCGGCTCGGGCGCGCTGATGTTGTGGATGCTCGCCGCCGCCGGAGGCAGCCGCAAGCGGAGCGGCAACTGGATTTCGGCGCTCGCGCTCTTCGGCTACGCGGCGGCGTTTTCGTTTGCCTACGTCTCGCTCGCAGTCGGAACCGGCGCGTTGCTACTGTTCGGCGCCGTGCAGGCGACGATGATCGTGCGCGGACTGGTCTCCGGCGAGCGCATGAATGGCCCGCAGGTGGTCGGACTTCTCCTGGCACTGGTCGGCCTTGTAATCCTGGTTCTGCCTGGCTTGTCCGCGCCGCCGCTGATGGGTGCGCTGCTCATGACCGGCGCCGGAGTGTGCTGGGGCATCTATTCGCTGCGCGGACGCCGCGGCTCCGACCCAATGGCGGCCACGGCGGGAAACTTCCTGCGCGCGCTGCCTTTTGCCGTTGTCGTGTGGCTTGTCTTTGTCCGCGGCGTGCACCTGCCGCTGATGGGTATTGTTTACGCGGTGCTTTCCGGCGCGCTCGCCTCCGGGCTCGGTTATGCCATTTGGTACGCCGCATTGCGCGGACTGACCGCAACGCGCGCGGCCGTCGTGCAACTCAGCGTTCCAGTGCTGGCCGCCGCCGCGGGCGTGGGATTTCTGGGTGAGCGCATCACCCCGCGCCTGACCGTCTCCGCCGTGGCCGTACTCGGCGGCATCGCGCTGTTCGTGTTGGAGCGAAAATCTTCGGTGGCCGCCCGCGCCAAATGAGGCGAATTCATTGTCCGGCCTTGCGTTCCATCGAAGGCATGGCTTAATTTCAAGGCGCGCTTGACGAACGAACCCATGGCCAAGCTGATCTACATCATCAATACGTCGCTCAACGGTTACATAGAGGACGAAACCGGCGCCTTCGATTGGGTCAGTCCCGATCAGGTTTTCGACTTCATCACCGAGTTGGTGCGGCCGATCGGAACCCATCTCTATGGGCGCCGGCTCTATCAGACGATGGCTTACTGGGATGAGCCAGTGGAGGGTTATCCAGCCGAACACCGCGAATTTGCCCGCGTTTGGCAGAACACAGAGAAGATCGTCTTTTCACGAACGCTGGCAGGCATGACGGCGCGCAACACGCGAGTGGAGCGGGACTTCAACCTCGAGGCGATTCGCAAGCTGAAGCGGGAATCGGAGCGCGACATCAGCATTGGTGGCGCCGAGCTTGCGGCGGTTGCTCTCGAGGCCGGTCTTGTCGACGAATGCCATCTGTTTCTCAACCCGGTGATCATCGGCGGGGGAAAGCCGGCATTCCGGGCCGGCTTACGACGGAATCTCGAACTACTTGAGACAAACCGCTTCAGCACTGGAGTAGTCCACGTGCGCTATCGAATACGCAACGAAATTTCCTGACACCCGGCAACCCGTCGCCTTACTGGCTCGTCTTTGCGGCGGTGCTCGCCTGCGTCGGATTGCTGAGACGCACTACTTGCGCTCCCGCCGGCTGCGCCAGCGCGAACTGCTCGTCCTTGAGCGGCTCGTTGGCGGTCAGCTTGTCGATATCGAGCGTGACCGAGTACTCCTCCTGCGGCCGGAAGATGCGTATCTCCGAAGGGAACGACACGCCGTTATATTCCTTGAATTCGTAATAGCTGGCGTCGGTGGCGACTGCACCGTTCTTGTCGTAAATGACCTGCCGGTACGGCTCCAAGTTGGTCCGGTTGATGAAGATCTTCCGCGACAATAACCAGGTATTGCCTTCGTGCTTAATGACGTCGATGCGGTACTCGGGCTGCAACTCCTCTTTATGGCTCTTAGCGTTGGTCAGCCGCTGGTTGGATTGTTCCAGCACCGCGACCTCGGTCTTCGGGTCAATCGGCGGAATGAGCAGCGACTCGTAGATGAACTGCGGGCGCAGATTTTCCAGCGGCTGCTTGGGGTTACGGATGATGACGTCGTTCTGCCCGACGATGAATTTGTTCTGTGAGGGCAGCCAAAGCTTGAACTGGTTGCCGTCGCTGACCATGTCGAACGCGCGGTTGCGCACAATCGGAAACAGCCCGATCATCCGCAGCATGTTCGGCTTCCGGGCGAGAATGTAGCCCTTGATCTGCTGGTACTCGGTGATCTTGCCCTTGGCCGAGCCGCCGGTGGAGGCGGTGATGTCCACGGT
>JBOGLI010000812.1:0-1012 GCA_050746165.1 Terriglobales bacterium
TCGCGTGCGATTAATGAGCGCTTCCCGAAGGTACCGATCGTTTGGGGCGGGTATTTCCCTTCGATCTATGCCGACACCTGCCTGAACGTTCCCTATGTCAATTACGCCGTCCGCGGCCAGGGCGAACAGACACTGCTGGAATTGCTAAGCGCGATCCGTGGCGAGCGCAAGCTCGACGACGTGCGCGGCCTCTCGTTTCGCCGCGCCGACGGCTCGCACCAGCACAATCCAGAACGCGTGATGCAAAGTCCGAACTCGTTTCCGTGGTTTCCTTACCACCGGCTCGATCCGGAGAAATACCTTCGCCCGTCCTTCTTCGGCCGCAGAACCGTTGCCCACCAGGCGAGCATCGGCTGTCCGTTCCAATGTTCGTTTTGCGGTGTGGTCACCGCTTTCGGCAGCCGCGAGAAGTTTGAGACGCCCGAGCGCACAGTCGCCATACTCGATCATTTACGGTCCTGCTATGGCGCCGATTCCGTGCAGTTCTACGACATGAATTTCTTTCTCCGCGAAGACCAGGCGCGCGAACTCGCCGATCGCATGGCTCCGCTGAACATGCGCTGGTGGTGCGAGGCGCGTATCGACGTGCTCATGCGTTATTCGGACGCGACGCTCGACGCAATCCGGCGCTCGGGTTGCGTCATGGTTTTTTGCGGCGCCGAATCGGGATCCGATTGGGTTTTGCAGCAGATGAAAAAGGGCCTGACGACCGCGCAGACGCTTGCCTTCGTCGAGCGCATCAAGCGCTTCGGCATTATCCCGGAGCTGTCGTTCGTAATCGGCAATCCCCACGACCCGGAGCGCGATGTTCGCGAGTGCGTGGATTTCGTGCGCAAGGTAAAGCGTGTAAATCCGGACACGGAGATCATCCTCTACCACTACACGCCCGTGCCGCAGCGCTCCACGATGTACGGCGACGTGGATGGCTTTGAGTTCCCGACGACTCCCGATGAATGGGCGACGGAAAAGTGGATGAACTTCAACCTACGCATCGATCCGGACACCCCATGGA
>JBOGLI010000813.1:0-2601 GCA_050746165.1 Terriglobales bacterium
CGTGAGGAGTGTCTGTTCGCGCCATGCGCGCGAAAGCGTGCCGGTGAAGAGGAACCCGCCGAGCGAGACCGTTTGCGTGGGACGCGGGCTGAAATCGTGCAACACCATGCCGCGCGTCATGCCGGCTGCCTGGGAGGGTATCAGGAGATCGCGAATGCTGTCGAGCAGTTCGTACACGCGTTCGATTGCAGGAGGTTCGGCCTTCGTTGCAGTGCGATCCAGGCTATCGATGCCGAACGGGCAAAAGCCAAACGCGCGCGCCTCTCCAAATGCATACATCGCGTTGTAGGGAGCGGGTTCCAGGCGCGCTTCGGGGACGAACACCGGGTTGCCGGGAAGGTCGTAACGTTGAATCCAGTATGCGAAGTCTGGCCAGTAGATGTCGGGCGAGTAGAAGTCGATACTCGGTGCCGCGATCCGATATACGTCGAGATAATAAGGATGAGGCGCGCCGCTGGGATACTCACCCGCCCGCTCCTGCGGAGCGGGAAGCTGCGCGTTCGCATACATCGGGAGCGCGTATTCCTGCTTGCCTGCCTGCGCCACAGCATTGATGTACGTGGCGTAATTCCACGCCATGAAGACTTCGTCTGCCGCTGTGCCGAAGACTTCGCTCCAACTTTTACCCTTCTCGTTAAAGTGGCCGGCCAGTTCCGGCGACATCGGAAGCCGTTTCGCGGTCAAGCCACGTAATAGCGCATCGGGAACCGGCGAATCGAACATACGGTCCGCTTCGGGAGAACGGTCGCGCCCCCCGCGGCCCAGGTATCCGACTTCGTTCTCCACCTGCACCATGAGTACAGTCTGTTGCTCCGCATCTTCGGACCGTACGTGCCGCATCAGGGCGGCGAAGGCGCGGCTGTCGCTTCGGCGCGCCTCGGCCGATAGAGGAGTGATGATCTCGAGTGGCTGCCCGTCGGTGGAGATCGCGCGGGGGAAACGCGCAACATCGCGCTTCACCCATCCCGGCGCGTAATTCGAAAACGCGTTCTTCCAGGTGCCGAACCAAAGTAAAACCAGGTGGACGTTATGCTGCCGCGCGACGCCGATCCAGTGGTCGATGATGCTGAAATCAAAATTCCCTTCGGTTGGTTCAATCTGCTCCCACGCGACCGGCATGAGAATGGTGTTCACGTGCATGCGCGCGAGGTTTGGAATGATCGAATCAGCCTGCGCGGCCGTCCCCGCTGACGAATTGCCCAGTTCTCCACCAAGCGCGAGGAACGGTTGGCCATGCACGATCAACTGGCCTGTGCCTTTATCGAACTTGACGTGGGGCAACTCCTGCGCTGACGCGTGATTGAGGAAGAGCGCGCATGCCAGCCAGAGCATCACCATCAGCACTACTGGTTGCACGATCGGTCTAGCAGGTTTGAACATGGCCTCGCTATTTCGTTTGCTCGATGGATTTCAATGCCGGGTAGAGCTTGCGGAACTGGGCATATCTTTCGCGCAACACCGGAGCATTCGCCGCATCCGCTTTTGTCCTCGACTGCACCTGGACGGCGGCGGAACATGCAGAATCGACGTCGGGCCACAGTCCTCCTCCGACGCCTGCCAGCAAAGCTGCGCCGTAGGCCGCGCCCTCCTCGGCCGCGACCGTTTCGACTTCCTGCTCGTAGATATCCGCTTGTATTTGCCGCCACAGAGCGGAGCGCGCTCCGCCACCGCCAAGACGAATCGTGGTAACGGGCACGTTCATCTCGCCGAAAATTCTTAATGTGTCCTTCAGGCTGAACGCGACACCCTCCAGGATCGCGCGGACAATGTGCCCGCTGGTATGAATAGCGGCCAACCCGACCAGCGCAGCCCGTGCATTCGGATCCAGATGCGGCGTGCGCTCGCCCATCAGGTAGGGCGCCCACAGAACGCCGTCACTCCCGGCGGTAACGCCGGCGGCTTCAGCGGTGAGTTTGTCGTATCCCTCGGACGCTCCGAACGTGTCGCGAAACCAGCGCAACGACAATCCTGCCGCCTGGGTCACCCCCATGACGTGCCATCGCCCCGGAATGGCATGACAAAACGTGTGCAGCCGGCCGTGCGGATCCATCGCCGGGCGATCGGTAGAAGCGAATACGACGCCCGAAGTTCCGATGGTTGCGTGAATCGTTCCCGGCGCGACGACGCCCATGCCGACCGCACCCGCAGCCTGGTCGCCCGCGCCGGCAACCACGGGCGTGCCGATTTTCAAACCGGTGTGTTCGGCGCCCGCGGCGCTCACCCGTCCGCAGACCGCCGGTGATTCGAACAGGGCGGGTACGCACGATGGATCGAGGTGTGTTGCCTCAAGCATCGCATCGCTCCATCTGCGATTGGCGACGTCGAGCAGCAATGTTCCGGATGCATCGGCGACATCGATCGCGTGTTCGCCAGTGAGCCGCAGTCGGACGTAATCCTTGGGCAGGAGAAAATGCCGAAAGCGCTTCCACAATTGCGGCTCGTGATTGCGCACCCAGAGCAGCTTGGTCAGGGTGAAGTTCGTCAGTGCGGGGTTGCAGGTGTACTCGATAAGGCGGGCGGGTCCGATCGCCGCGTTCAATTCCTCGCACTCGGCGGCGGTCCGCTGATCGCACCAGATCAATGCGGGACGGAGGACACGGT
>JBOGLI010000814.1:0-3505 GCA_050746165.1 Terriglobales bacterium
GGTGAGGAGTGCCACATGTCGAACGAAGCTCCCAAGCGGCTGGGTGATTATAAAATCCTGAAGGTCCTCGGCGCGGGCGGAATGGGCCGCGTGTACCAGGTCCGCAATGTCATCACCGACCGCATCGAAGCGATGAAGGTCCTGCTGCCGGAGATCAGCGGGCAGGAAGAAGTCGCGGCGCGGTTCCTGCGCGAAATCAAGGTACTGGCCGCGCTGAATCATCCGCACATCGCCAGCCTGCACACGGCGCTCTCCATCGACAACCAACTGGTGATGATCATGGAGTACGTGGAGGGGCAGTCGATCTCGAACCTGCTCTCCTCCGGCGCGATCCCGGTTCCGGAAGCCCTCACCTACATCGACCAGGTTCTGGACGCGCTCAGCTACGCGCACGCCCGCAAGGTGGTGCACCGCGACATCAAGCCGGCGAACATCATGCTCACCCCTTCGGGGACGGTGAAACTGATGGATTTTGGCATCGCGCGCACGGAAAACGAGCCGACGCTCACGGCGCCGGGATCGACGCTCGGGTCGATGAATTACATGTCGCCGGAGCAGGTGAAGGGAGAAGCGACGGACGAGCGCTCCGACCTTTATTCGCTGGGGATTTCGTTGTACGAGATGGTGATCGGGGACCGCCCGTTCCATGGTGACAGCAGTTTTTCGCTGATGTCGGCGCACTTGAGCCAGCCGCCCACGCCGCCTATCGATCTGCTGCCGGCGATGCCGCCGGGGTTGAACGACATCATCCTGACATCGATCGCGAAAGAGCCCGCGGCGCGTTTCCAGTCGGCCGACGCTTTTCGCAACGCGGTGCAGGCGGTACTGCGTGAGTTGCAGGAATCGAAGACGATGTTCCAGGGCTCGCGCGATACGACAGCGACGGGCGTGCGCGCTCCCCAGCCGCAAGTTCGCACCGGGCCGATTACTCGGCCGCGCCCGGGGGCGCCGGTGAGCCACACGGCTCCGACCGCACCAACGCCCGTGCCCGTTGCCGTGGCACCACCCGTGGCCACGGTGGCGGCAGCGCCTGCCGTTGCGGTTACGCCGGTCGCGCAGCCGGCGCCGCCTCCGCCTCCGCCTTTCGGAGCGCCGATGACGGTTCCGCCGGTTGCTGCAGCCGCACGCTCGGGCAACCGAGGCCTGTGGGTAGCGCTGGGAGCGGTTGCCGTGCTGATCGTGCTGGTCGCAGCTGGGCTATATATCCCACGCTCACGCAAGGCTGCGGCAGCCGATGACGGAAAGAGTTCAACACCAATCGTTGCCAAGACGGATAATCCGGCACCCCCGCAACCCACGCCTGTGGTAGAGAAGCCGCAACCACCGGTGGAAGTACTTAAGCCCGCGGAAGCTGCACCGAAGACGGCAGTGAAGAAGCTGGTGGCGGAGCAATCGGCGGGGAACGCAGCCGCGGCACAAGCTGCCGCCGCGCAGGCCGCAGCCGCCAAGCAAAAGCAGCAGGAGATGGACGCGGTCGAAAAGGATGTGGACCAACTCACGGGCCGCGCGGCTTCGGTGAACGCGAGCCTGGAGACTTTGCAGCGGCAGCAGGCGGCGATGGGACTCGGGTTGCGCGGGGACATCTCCGCCAAGCTGGGCAGCATGCGGCTGAACCTGGCGAAGGCGCAGGACGCGGTCACGCACGGCGATGTGGAACGCGCGAAGCGCTACGCGGCGCTGGCAACGTCGGATGTGGAAGCGCTGGAGACGTTCCTGGGAAGGTGAAAATCAATGAAGAATGAAGAAGTCAGAATGAAGAATACAAGAGGAACCGACTAGGGAAATAATGTGTGCTTCGGCATTCGTTTTTCATTCTCTATTCTGACTTCTTTATTCTTAATTTGGCGATGACGAATGACGGCGTAACCCGGATTCTGAACCTGGACGAGCGGCCGGAGGCGGCGCTCGAACTGGAAAAACTGCGCCGCAACATCACCGTTCTGTTTACCGACATCAAGGGTTCGACCGCGTATTTCGAGAAGTTCGGCGATTCCGCCGGGCTGCTCATGGTGCATCACTGCAACTCGATGCTGGGCAAGATCGTCGAGCAGCATGGCGGGAAGGTAATCAAGACCATCGGCGATGCGGTGATGGCATCGTTCGAGGACCCGACCGAAGCGGTTGCGGCATCGACGGAGATGCAGGTGGCGATCACCGCCGACAGCGCGGCCAAGCCCCAGGCGCGCCGGGTGAAAGTCCGCATCGGCATCAATTTTGGGCTGGGGTTCGTGAAGTCCAACGACGTGTTCGGTGACGTGGTGAACGTCGCGTCGCGAGTCGAGGCTGCAGCAACCCCCGAGCAGATCCTGATCTCCGACACGCTGCAGCAGGCGATCGCTGCAACGGGCCAGTTTCGCCTGCGCCTGGCGGGGCGATTTTCGCTGAAAGGAAAATCGGAGGAGCGGAACCTGTTCGAGGTGATCTGGCGCGAGGGCGTGACGGAAGAGGCCTTTAACAGCATGATCGGCCTCTCCGCCGTGCAGCCGAAATTCCGGCTGGTGCAGTTGCTCGGCAATGGACAGCACGGACGCGAGTACGAATTCGACACCGCACAATGCCTGCTCGGGCGTACCGCGGGGCACTTTACCTTTGCCAACGACGAATACGTTCAGCCCGTGCACGCCTGTTTCACCATCGAGAACGGGCAGATGTACCTGGAGCCGCTGCCCGACGCCGATACATATTTCAGCGTCGTGGGATCGCACCGGTTGCAACACGGCGACGTCATCAGCTTCGGAGCGCAGGTGCTGGAGTTCCGCGTGGACGAAGCTGCTCTCGCCGAAGCCTCGCAGGCCGGGCGCGATATTGCGGCGCTGCTGCACGGATCGCTGGCGGAACTGGTGTCGCTCAACCCGGACGGCAAACGTTTTCCGATTCACGAGCAGCAAGCTACCTTCGGCAGAACGAAGGCGACCTACACGTTCCCCACCGATACGGCAATGAGCCGCGCCCACGCGAAGGTGTATTACCGCGGCGAGGACTTCTTCCTCGAGGATGCCGGGTCCACCAACGGCACGTTTGTTCTCGCGCGCGACAAGACGCAGATTCCCGACGGCGCGATCCTGGCGATCGGCGGGCAGCGGTTGAGGGTGGTGCGGGAAGAGCCGGAAGCCGGGAAGTCGGTGAAGGTGGGGTGAAATTCAGTTCACGTCGGACCCTGGGACTTGACACAGAGGACGCGGAGGACACAGATGAATTTGTTCCCAAGCCTCTGCTGCGCCAGAAACCGGGGAATAGACAGCGGACGCAGCTATAATAGGTCGGTTGGCAGTTGGACCGGGCGGTCGCTGGGTGGGCTAGTCCTGCCTGGAGGAAAGTCCGAACTCCGCAGAGCAGTGTGCCGGATAACGTCCGGGACGGCGGTTTCAAGACCGCTGGACGGAAAGTGCCACAGAGAAAATACCGCCTCATCCGCAAGGGTGGGGTAAGGGTGAAAAGGTGCGGTAAGAGCGCACAGGGCGGCCAGTAATGGCCGTTGCATGGCAAACCCCACACGGAGCAAGAC
>JBOGLI010000815.1:0-9581 GCA_050746165.1 Terriglobales bacterium
CATTAAGTCCAGCAGCACGTTCGGCCAGGTCACCGGCGAGCGTTACGGTCCACGTATTCTCCAGCTTTCCGGTCGCATTACCTTCTGACCGGCGAGGCGACTGTGTCCCCCACAACCGGCCGCGCGCATGGACGAATCCTGAAAAACAACAGGCGTTCATGCGCGCGCGCCGGCACGTCGCGCCAAATGCCTGTGATTTCGAATTCCTCTCCACCCGCCTGCCTGATTAGGGTGCAGCGCACACCTGTTTCCCGGAATTTGCCGGGCACCCGCCTATCCTATATTTCAAGTATTGAAATAGATATTTTTATTCTTGAATATTCCGTGAATCAGGAATTAAATTCTTCCGTTTCGCCATTTGGGATTCGCCACCCGGATCGAAGGGCGGAACCGTGGGGGATTGCATATGAAGACTCGCTCCATCTTTTTGGTGCTCGCGGTCGCTATGGCGACCATTCTCTTCGCCGCTGTCGCGGTGGCGCAAACTCCGAATGCCATGGTGAGTGGGTCCGTCATGGACCCGACGGGCGCCGTCATTCCCGGCGCGACGGTCACCGTCACCAACCAGGCGACAAATGTCGTAAGCCGGTCGACCACCAATAACGCCGGCGCTTTCACCGTGCTGAATCTTATGCCCGGACGCTATGTCGTGTCGGTCACCAAGACCGGATTTAAAACCGTCCAATTGCCGCCGGTTGAGTTGCAGGTGAACCAGAACTTAAATGAAAAGATCACGCTGCCGGTGGGCAATACCTCGGAAGCGGTTGAGGTGAGCGCGTCCTCGGTGGGTGCGATGATTCAGTCGGTGACCACGGAACTAGGCACCACGATCGACACGCAGCAGATCGAACAACTGCCGCTGAACGGACGCAACTTCACGCAACTTCTGATTCTCCAGCCCGGCGTGAACCCCGTGGATACGTCGCAGGGCAACAGCAACGGCAACACCGGTGCGGGCGGCGGCCCCGACGGCGGCAACATCAGTATCCCGGGATCGGTGGTATTCAAGCCGTCGGTGAACGGCGCGGGCAATCGCTCGAACGCCTGGTACATGGATGGAATCATCAATACCGACGACCGCGGGGGCGCATGGGCCGTCCCTCCGATCGCTGATTCGATCCAGGAATTCAAAGTGCAGTCGCACAACAATGACGCGCAGTACGGCAACGTGCTGGGCGCGGTGGTGAATATCGTCACCAAGTCTGGAACGAACCAGTTCCACGGGTCCGCATGGGAATACGCGCGCAATCACGTCTTCGACGCGCGCAATCCGTTTACGGATTTCTGCACACCGGCCACCTGCGCCTCGCTGGCCAATAGCCTGACCCAGCAGGTTTCGTCCGGATCGATTACCGCCTCGGCGGCCGGCAAGATACTTTCGGGTACGCCCGCCCCTCCGGCCGACTTCTCGCAGAACGAGTTTGGCGGCAGCCTGGGAGGTCCAATCCGAAAGGACAAGACGTTCTTTTATGTCGCCTACGAGGGATGGCGGTACACGCAAAATTCGCAATCGTTCGTGAAAGTACCGACGCCGGAAGAACTGGCGGGCGACTTCACCGGGTCGGTGACGCCCGAACTGATCGGCTCGGTGAATGCAGTCGCCGGCACGATTACCCCCGCGCAGATTTTCAATCCGTTCGCGGAAAGCACCGCGAACCTTTCCGTTCCCTTCTACTGCGATGGGGCAGGTAATCCCATGCCGTTGGCGAACCCGGGCGCCGCTTTTGGGCAGGCTGGCTACGGCGTACAGGTGGCAGGAGGGACCGGTTGCAATCGGATTCCGGCGGGACTGATCGACCAGAAACTCGCCAAAGTAATCTCGGCGTATACCGGGCCGGTGCTGAAGAATTGCGCCTTCACGCCGAACTACACGTTCGCGGTGGACAACTGTCTCGATACACGTCCGCGCACGAACAACGCCGACAACTTCGATTTCCGCATCGACCAGCACTTCGGGACGAAAGACACCGTGTTCGGGCGCGCCTACATGATGTGGGGCAGCAACACCAGCATTGTCGCTGGAACCTCGTCCGTCAATCCGAATCCGTACCACACCTGGAATATCGGCGGCGCGTGGGACCACGTGTTCGGTCCCAGCTTGATCATGGAAATCCGCGGCGGATTCAACGTCCGCCCAGTCCTTGTTAATCCGACGAATTCCCTCGGCTATAAGCCCGAGACCGATGCCGGGTTCAACAACCTCGACGCGACTGCCGGATATTTTCTTAACATAGCCGGCTACATCGGCAGCGCCAACAGCGGCATCGGCAACGTGGGACCGCAACAGCGAGAAAACCCCGAGCACGATATTAACGGCGCGCTGACATGGATCCACGGCCGCCATACCCTGAAGTTCGGCGCCGAATACCTGTACGAGACCCGGCTTGAAATCAACAAGTATGAAACGTTCGTCTCCAGCACGTCGCAGACTTGCCCGGTCGCGAAGACGGGACTTTTCACCTGCGGTTCGAACCAGGGCAACGCGCTGGCTTCCATGCTCCTCGATTTGCCATCCGCGTTGACGGTGAACGTTCCGCAATATGAAGAGGTGCATGCCAAGATCGCGCCGATTGGCGGCTTCATCCAGGACGAATGGCATGTCACGCCGACCCTGACCGTGAACCTTGGCTTGCGCTACGACTACGATCCCGCGGTCACCCTGCTAACCAGCAATGGCGAGCCGATCAACGCGCTCGACCTGCCCCACCAGAAATACATTATCGGGGCGGCGCCGACCGCGGCCTACACTACCGGTTGCGCCACACCGCAGCAGCCGCCCTGCGTTCCCGGCGGCCTCAACGCCAGCAATCCTGCCTTTAACGTCACCGTTGGAGGCGTCGCCTACAACACGCTGAACAACATCGTGTTCTCTCCGTCGCAGCCGTCGCTGAAGAAGATTACGGACAATATCGGCCCACGCATCGGCATCGCCTGGCAGTTCATGCCGAATACCGTGCTGCGCATGGGCTACGGCATTTTCTACGATCCGATCAGTTACCGCAGCCAGTACGCGGAAAACACGCTGCAGGGCTCGATCTGGCCGTGGACCCGCGGCGTTTCCGACACGTTGAACAATGCGGCGGCGGGCACGGCGCCGGCGCCAACGGTGAACCCGATCTGCACCAGCGCGGCGACCTGCGGTCCTTATGGTGGCTATGCCACCTCGCAATTGACGGGGCTGGCAGGCAGCAATCCGATCGTCGTCGCGCCAACACCGTGGGGCTCTACCTTCGGCGGCTACACGAACGACCCCAGCTACACGGACCCGCGTTCGCAGCAATGGAATCTCCAGATCCAGCGCGAGCTGACGCCGTCGAGCATGATCTCGCTGGCTTATGTGGGCAGCAAGACCCAACGGCTAGAATGGTGCTGCAAAGCAAATTATCCGCAGGGCGGACCGTTCTGCCAAAACAATGCGAATGCCGGCTTCACCTGCCCGGCTACCCCGCTATCGAAAAACCAGATCAACCAACTGCAGTACATGCCGTTCGCCGCGCAAGGCTGGAACTACTCCACCTCGACCGGCTACTCGAACTTTAACGCGCTGGAGGCGCAGTTCCAGAAGCGCTTCTCGGCAGGATTGCAAACGTTGATCGCTTTCACCTGGGAGAAGTGCCTGGGCGATTCGAACGGAGACTTCAACGCCGAGAACGGCAAGGAGGGCAATCCCTACGAATATTATTTCAACCAGCGACTGTCGAAGGGCGTGTGCGCCTTCGATATTCCGAAGGTGTTCAACTGGAGCGCCGTTTACGAGCTGCCGTTCGGTAAAGATAAGAGGTGGCTGCAATCGGGACCGCTGGCCTGGATCGCGGGAAACTGGCAAACCAGCTTCTCGTTCCTGAAGCGTTCCGGAGAGGCTTATAACCCGACGTGGGGCGGAGCCAGCAACATCTGCGCGTCCACGACCGCGACCGGCTGTGTGCCATTTTCGGTAGCGGGCGTGGCTCCCACGTCGAACGATCCGGCTAACCTCTCGAATGCCGGCTGCAACATCACCGGGTATTCACGCCCGAGCCTGGTCCCGGGATGCAACGTCACTGCCGGTCAAAGCGCAAACCAGTGGTTCAACCCGGCGTGTTTCATCAGTCCATCTTCGACCCTGGTTGGACCCGGATATGGGTTCGGAAATTCGGGAGTCGGAGCTTTGCGCACCATGGGGTACTGGAACGTGGACTTCGCGCTCGCCAAGAACATCCCGATCGGCGAGACGAAGCGCATCCAGGTCCGTGCCGAAGCGTTCAACATTTTTAACCACATGGTGCTGGCAGCGCCGGCGGCCGGAATTTCGCCGAGCTATCAGAGTGGGGCGGTGAGTTACGGCACCGCCGGCATCGTTTCCGCCATCGCCAACAACCCTCGCCAACTGCAACTGGCGGCGAGGTTCACCTTCTAGGCTGCGGAATGTGGGACGCGCCGCGCTCACGAATTGCGGCGCGTCTCGCATTGCAAGATGCCGAGTGCCAGAGCTGTATATTTGGGAAACGATGAAGAGATTCTCCGTCGCTTTAATCCTGCTTGCCGCCTTCGTTTCCATTCGCGCTACAGCGTTCCCGCAATCCGATTCGGTCGCCAGGCAAATGGCCGATTCGACGATCAAGCGCTGGCCCGATGGGCAAATTGTCGCCAATGGCAAAACGCTGAGCGATTGGGCATACGACAAGAACACGTTGTTCGCCGGCTTTGCCGAAATGTGGCAGAACACCGCCGATCCAGACTACTTCCGTTACATCCAGCGCTCGATGGACCGGCTAGTCACCGCGGAGGGCGCGATTCCGTCGCACAAGCCGGAAGACCTGAGCCTCGACGAGGTTGCGCTCGGGCGCCAGTTGCTCCTGATGTATGGCAGGACGCGGAAGGAAAAGTGGTACAAGGCGGCGGCCGTCATCCGACACCAGCTCGATGCGCAGCCGCGCACTCCCTCGGGCGGTTTCTGGCATAAGAAACGGTATCCGAACCAGATGTGGCTGGACGGCCTGTACATGGCGGAACCGTTCTACGCGCAGTACGCGTCGATGTTCCAGGAGCCGAAGGATTTCGACGACATCGCGCACCAGTTCGTGTTGATCGAGCAGCACACGCGGGATCCGAAGACGGGATTGCTCTACCACGGTTGGGACGAATCGAAGCAGATGGGTTGGGCCAACAAGCAGACGGGAGCGGCGCCGGATTTCTGGGCGCGCGCCGACGGCTGGTACGCCATGGCACTGGTCGATAGCCTTCCCTGGTTCCCGAAAGACCATCCAGGGCGCGCGCAATTGATCGCAATCCTAGAGCGGCTCGCGCCGGCCATCGCCGCAACCCAGGACCCTGAGACCGGCTTGTGGTACGAGGTGATGGACAAGCCCAAGGCGCCGGGCAATTACCTCGAATCATCGGCGTCGTGCATGTTCGTGTATGCGCTGGCCAAGGGCGCTCGCCTCGGCTATCTCGATCCGAAATATCTGAAGATCGCCGAGCGCGGTTATGACGGCATCCTGAAAACTTTCGTGAAAAAGGATGTCGACGGAAGCGTGACACTTGATGCGACCGTTTACGGCGCGGGGCTCGGCGACAAACTCACGCCCGAGAACAGTTACGAGTACTACACTCACGTTCCCGTCGGGCCGAGCGATCCGAAAGGAATCGGCGCCTTCCTCATGGCGGCGGCGGAGATGGAGGTCGCACCGACGGCGACATTCGGACGCGGCAAGAACGTCGTGCTCGATGCGTGGTTCAACAGCCAGAAACGGCAAAACGCAGCCGAACAAACCGAGTACTTCCATTACAAGTGGACGGATTTCGATAACAGCGGCTTCTCGACTTTCGGACACATCTTCCGAAATTACGGCGCGCAGACTGACACCCTGTACTCGGCGCCGACCGTCGCAAATCTAAAAAGCGCGCAGGTGTACATCATCGTCTCGCCCGATATTCCCGACCGGAATCCGAAGCCGAATTACATGACCGAGGCGGATGCCGCGCAAATCGCGCAGTGGGTGAAGAACGGCGGGGTGCTGGTGATGATGGAAAACGATTCCGGAAACTCCGAGTTCGCGCACTTCAATAAACTCTCGGAGAAATTCGGAGTTCACTTCAATGCCGTACTTCGTAACCGTGTGGACGATTCGAAGTGGGAAATGGGCAAGGTGTCGGTCCCGGCCGGAACCGGCATTTTCCCGGGTCCGCACACCTTTTATATGAAAGAGATCTCCACGATCACCCCGAGCAAGCCGGCGCAGGCCATCGTGACCGATTCCGGCGACGTTGTCATGGCCATTGCGAAATACGGCAAAGGGACGGTGTTCGCGATGACGGACCCGTGGCTTTACAACGAATACACCGATGGGCTGAAGCTGCCGCCGGAGTTTCAAAATTACCAGGGCGGCAAAGAGCTGGCGCATTGGCTGCTGCAGCAGGCGGGAAGCAGACCTGCACAAATGACGAAAGGCTTGAAATGAAGAAGACGTTGATAGCCACGATTGGAGGAGTCATCTTGTTCGCCGCTTCTGCCTTCGCACAGGCAAATCCCACGAAGTACTACTCATCTGCCGAGTTGAAGAAACGGTTCGATACTTTGGCGGCACAAGCCAAGGCGAAGAACTCGGGCAGCAGCGGCTCTGACCTGGATTCGTCCGGAAATGGCGCGTTGAAACTTTCCTATCGCCGCGAGACCGGGGGTGCCGAAGTCCACCAGCATTTTGACGACGTGATGGTGGTGGAGGGCGGCTCGGCCACACTTGTCACCGGCGGATCGCTAGTCGATCCGAAGACCGAACCCAACGGCGAGATGAAGGGAAAATCCATCGAGGGTGGCACTCGCCAAGTGCTCTCGACCGGGGACATCATTCACATTCCGGCGGGAACGCCGCACCAACTGCTTCTCGACCGGGGCACGGACTTCCGCGCATTCGTCGTGAAGGTTCACGAGTAGGCACTTGTTATCTCTTGGCCGTAAATTCACAGGATTGATCGCTTTTTGCGGTGTGACGTTTTGCGCTGCGGCAGGCCAGGCCCAGTCGCGCCCATCTCCTCCGCCCGAATACGCGTTGAAAGATGCCTCGGTCGAATACTCCGGCCAAGCTGGCGCGCCCGCGCAGCCGTTGTCGCTGTGGTACCGGCGTCCGGCGACGGAGTGGGTGCAGGCGGTCCCGGTTGGCAACGGCCGCTTGGGTGCGATGGTGTTTGGCGGCATCAACCGCGAGATCCTGCAGTTGAATGAGGACACGGTCTGGCCCGGCGGCCCGCATGATTACAGCAATCCCGACGCGCTCACCGCATTGCCCGAAGTCCGGCGCATGGTTTTCGCCGGCCAATATAAAGAGGCGGAAGATTACATCAACGAGCACATGATGGGGCGTCCGCCGCGAGAGATGCCGTACCAGCCTCTCGGCGATTTGATCATCGATTTCCCTGTCATCTCCTCCGCGACAAACTACCGCCGTACTCTTGATCTCGACACGGCCATTGCAACGACGAGTTTCCGCTCCGGCGGCGTCGACTACGTCCGCGAAGTATTTGTCAGCCCGGCCGATCAGGTGCTTGCGATTCGCATCACTGCCAGCAAGCCGGGCAAAATCAGTTTTTACGTTCAACTCACAACCGAACAACCGGCCACCATCAGCTCGGAAGCGCCGGCCACGCTTGTACTGAGCGGCAAGAATTCCGATCTGCGTGGAATTCCCGGCGCGCTCAAAATCGAGTCGCGGGTGCGCGTCGTCGCGGAGGGCGGGACCGCGGCCGCATCGTCAAAATTAATCCAAGTGGCGGGCGCGAACTCGGCCACCATTTACCTGGCTGCCGCTACCGGCTACAAAAGCTATGACGATGTCAGCGGCAATCCGGCGGCGCTCACGCGCAGCGAGATTGCGAATGCGGTGTCGAAGCGATATTCGGTCCTTCGTGCGCGTCACATTGCCGAACATCAGCGCCTGTTCCGGCGCGTGCGGCTCGACCTAGGCCATGATTCGGCCGCCGAACAACTTCCGACCGACGAGCGCATCGCGAAATTCGATTCGCCCAACGACCCCCAGTTCGCCGCGATGTACTTTCAATTTGGCAGATACCTTCTGATTTCCAGTTCCCGGCCCGGCACCCAGCCGGCAAATTTGCAGGGTATATGGAACGACCGGATGATTCCGCCGTGGGAGAGCAGCTACACCACCAACATCAACACGGAGATGAATTACTGGCCGGCGGAGGAGACAAACCTCGCCGAAACCGCCGAGCCGCTGATCCAAATGGTGATGGACCTGACGCACACAGGCGCGAGGGTCGCGAAAGTTGATTACGGCGCTGGCGGTTGGGTGACGCACCACAACACCGATCTGTGGCGCGATGCCGCGCCCGCCGACCAGGCGCGCTCTGGCATGTGGCCGACGGGCGGCGCATGGCTCTGTCTTCATCTCTGGGACCACTACCTTTATTCCGGCGACAAGAAATATCTCGCCGGCATTTATCCCGCGCTGAAGGGCGCCTCTCAATTCTTCCTCGACACGCTCGTGGAGGAGCCGACGCATCACTGGCTCGTCACCAATCCGTCGCTCTCGCCGGAGCATCGCCACCAGTTCGGCACCAGCATTGTGGACGGCCCGGCGATGGATGAGCAGATCCTGCGCGACCTCTTCGCAAACACCAGCCGCGCCGCCGAAGTCCTGGGCGTCGATTCCGATTTCCGCGCGCAGGTGCTGAAAACGCGTGACCGGTTGGCACCGGACCAGATCGGCAAAGCCGGGCAATTGCAAGAGTGGCTGCAGGACTGGGACCTTGAGGCGCCAGAGATCAATTACCGCCATGTGTCGCAGCTCTACGCGGTTTATCCGAGCTGGCAGATCAATGTGCGCGACACGCCCAAGCTTGCGGCGGCGGCGAAGAAGTCGTTGGAAATCCGCGGCGACGAAGCGACGGGATGGGGCCTGGCGTGGCGCATGAATCTCTGGGCGCGCCTGCTCGAGGCCGAACACGCTTACAAGATATTGACGATGATGATCCGTCCGGACCGGACCTACCCGGACATGTTCGACGCGCACCCGCCGTTCCAGATTGACGGCAATTTCGGTGGGACGGCCGGCATCACCGAAATGCTCCTGCAGAGCCATGACGGCGAGATTGATCTTCTGCCCGCACTGCCGCGCGAGTGGGCGACCGGAAGCGTCAGTGGCCTTCGTGCGCGTGGTGGGTTCGAAATCGCGATGCAGTGGAAGGACGGCAAGCTGATCTCGGCGACCGTGCATTCCACGTCTGGAAATTCGGCAACACTGCGGTACGGAAATCAAACAACCACAATCCACCCGGTGACCGGAACAGGTTTCCGGTGGATCCAAAAATAATCTGGCAATGAGGCGAAATGGTTTCACCAAGAAGAGAGTTCCTGAAGAATGCGGGCATTGGCATCGGCGCCGCTGCAGCCGCCGGCGTGCCGCTTGCGAAAGCGCAGTCTCCGAGCGCGCCACCGACGGGCGGCCAATATGACGTCCGCGGCTTCGGCGCAACCGGCGATGGAAGAACGATCGACACACCGGCCGTCAACCGCGCCATCGACACCGCGGCAGCGGCGGGCGGTGGGACGGTGCGCTTCCCTGCCGGAACCTACGCCTGTTACT